>DAIOWL010000245.1:0-3962 GCA_036758545.1 Streptosporangiaceae bacterium
CTGATCCGGCTGTCGGTCGGCGTGGAGCCCGCCGCGGACCTGATCACCGACATCGACGATGCCCTGGAGGTGCTGTGATGCGACGTGCTGTAGGGAACTACGAGCTCGACGACGACCCGGCCCGGATCGATCCCGCGGCTGCGGCGGCCTTCCTGACCACCGAGGCCTACTGGGGCCGGTGGCGCACCGAGTACGACATCGGGCGCCAGATCGCCACGGCCTGGCGGGTCATCGGGGCGTACGACGCGGCGGGCGCGATGGTCGGCCTGGCCCGCGCGATCAGCGACGGCGGGTCCGCTTACCTGGCCGACGTGTACGTGCTGTCCGCGCACCGCGGCCGCGGCCTGGGCAAGGCCGTCGTCGCGATGATGGTCGAGGACGGCCCGGGCGCGGGGTTCCGCTGGATGCTGCACACCTCCGACGCGTACGGGCTGTACCGTCAGTTCGGCTTCGAGCCGCCGCCGGACAACTACATGGAACGGCCTGCGGGCGCCGGGACCGCCGCCGGCGTCGGCCGGCGCGCGGTGGCGGGCACCGGCCCGCTCGAAGGACAGTACGTCCGCCTGGAGCCGCTCGCCGTGCGCCACGTGCCCGGGCTGCTGAAGGCGGCGGCCCAGGATCCGTCGCTCTACCAGTGGGTCCTGGTGCCGCAGGACGAACCCGCCATGCGCCGCCACGTGGAGGACGCGCTCGCGGCGCGGGCCAGGGGGATCGCGGTGCCGTTCGCCGTGGTCCGGCTGGCCGACGAGACCGTCATCGGCGCCACCCGGTTTCACCAGCTCGACTACTGGGGCAGGCCCGAGCCGGCTGGCGTTCCTGATACTTGCGAGATCGGCTACACCTGGCTGGCCCGCGAGGCGCTGCGCACCGGCGCGAACACCGAGATGAAGCGGCTGATGCTCACCCACGCCTTCGAGGTGTGGCGGGTGCGCTCGGTGTGCCTGCACACCGACGTGCGGAACCAGCGGTCACAGGACGCGATCCGGAGGATCGGGGGCACCTTCGAGGGTGTCCTGCGCTCCCACCGTATGGCCGTCGACCAGAGTCCCCGCGACTCGGCCCGGTTCAGCATCACGGCGGCCGAATGGCCCGCCGTCCGGCAGCGCCTGGCGGACCTGGCCGCCCGGTATCCGGCGGATATTGTCCGGCGCCAGGCCGCCGGACAGCATCCGTAGCCGGTTACCTCTCCGGGTTGATGGCGCCGACCAGGCCGTCCGCCTCACCGTTGAGGCCGGCACTGAACAGCAAGGTGCCGGTGCCGCCGGTGGTGGCGGTGCCGACCTGTAGGGCCCACAGGCCATCGATCGTGATGGGCTTGTGGTGCTTGGTGCGCAGCGTGCCGTCCGGCCTGCCGGAGAACAGCCCGTACGCGTGGATCCGGCCGTTGCCGAAGTTACCCACTAGCAGCTTGCCGCCGAACGGGCCGAACCCTTGCGGTGCCACCTCGAGTCCCCACGGGGAGTCGAGGGCGCCGCGGGAGACCAGTCGCTCCAGCAGGAAGCCGCCGGGGGTGAACACATCGATAAACCCGTGTCCGGGCCCGGCCACGTCATCGTGCCGGTCCGCGTCCTGCTTGGCGTAGGTGACGTAGATGAGACCGTCGATGGCCCGGATGCCGAACGGCGCGTAGCCCCGGGGCAGGTGCCGGTCCCGGAAACTACCGGGCAGGTGCACAAGATGGAACCTGGAGTTGAACACGTCCACCCGGCCGTTGTGGAAATCCGTCGCGTACAGGAACGTGCCGAACCGGGTGCTGGCCAGCGTCAGCCCCTTGAACACGGCGCTGTGCGAGCTGAACTTCACCTGCGCGGTGGACATGCCGTTCACGACCGGATCGGCGACCGGGTTCCAGGCGATGATCTGCCCTCCCTCCGAGGAGAAGATGAACAGCGCGGGGGCCTTGCCCGCCTTGGACTTGATCTTGAAGCCGTTGGTCGGGTTGAACACCTGCCCAGTCGGGCTGGAATCCATGGGGGGCAGGGTGACCACCAGGGGCACCTGCGTGGCCGTGGCGCCCCCAGGGCTCACCCCGTACAGCGTGGCCACGCTGGTGCCGTTGTCCGCCACCCACAGCGGGGTGGTCGGGCCGAAGGCCAGCCCCCAGGGGTTCTTCAGGTTGGGGTCGACTATCTGCGCCCCCACGGTCGTCAGGTCAGAGACCAGGTTGGTCTGGCGGAACTCGTTGTCGTGGCCGTGGGTGCGCGCCGACGCGGCGGGCGCCGCGACGGCCACGGCCAGCGCGGCCGGGACCGCCACGGCGAGCACGCCGGTGGCGATGGATCTGAGTCTGGGCAATCGTGATGACATGGGCACTTCCTCTCGCTCCCGTAAAGGTCGTGACCCGGCGCCCATGTCTTGTTCAGGCCTTGCGCACGCCGCGAACTCCCTCCCAGGGTGCCGGCCGGCGGATGCGCTAAAACTCCCGACACACTTAAACACGGGCAAACAGCCACGCCGGCTCAATGAGCGAGCGGAAAAGTGAGAAGTTAGCCGGTCGCGTTGGCGAGGCTGACCACCTCGCTGGTGTCGGCTCGCGGTTGGGACCGCTCGGTGCGCCACCAGGCCTGGCCCGCCTCGGGCAGCATGTAGATCGGGTCGTAGTAGGGGTACTCGCGGCTCAGCGCCAGCTCGTCGTCGACCTCGATGGCGGTGCGGTAGTTCTTCGTCCAGTACGAGATGCCGTGGTCGGTGTCGTACCTGGCGACCTGGTGCACCCAGCGCTTGCCGACGTAGGGCACGTCGCAGACCATCCGCGGGGTGGCGAACCCGGGCAGGTAGCCCATGATCTCCTCTTGCAGGGCCTGGCCCTCGGCCAGCGTCAGCCGCCAGTGCTCGCTGCCGGGGATCATGTCGCACATGTAGAAGTAGTAGGGCATGATCCCGGCCCCGTCGAGCAGGACGAAGCACAAGTCGAGCAGGGCCGCGGCACTGTCGTTGGTACCGCGCAGCAGCACGCCCTGGTTCCGCACGTCACGGACGCCCGCCTCCAGCATGGCGGCGGCCGCCCGGGCGACCAGCGGGGTCACCGACTGGGCGGCGTTCACGTGGGTGTGGATGGCGATGCTCACCCCGCGCGCGCGGGCCGTGCCGGCCAGCCGGGCCATGCCCGCCCGCACCTCGTCGGACAGCCAGTACTGGGGCAGGCCCATCAGCGCCTTGCTGGCCAGCCTGATGTCCCTGATCGAGTCGATCTCGAGCAGCGCGGACACGAACGACTCCAGCCGCGGCCAGGGCAGGTTGGCGACGTCCCCGCCGGAGACTACGACGTCGCGCACCCCGGGCGTGCGGCGCAGGTAGGCCAGCATCGCGTCGAGCCGGTCCTCGCGGGCCAGCGCGAACTTGTGCTTGCCGGTCACCGGGGTGGGGTTTCCGACCAGGTCCATCCGGGTGCAGTGGCCGCAGTACTGGGGGCAGGTGGGGAGCACCTCGGCGAGAACCTTGGTGGGGTAACGGTGGGTGAGGCCCTCGACCGCCCACATCTCCGCCTCGTGCAGCGAGTCGCGCTGCGCGTACGGGTGAGAGGGCCAGTCGGTCCGCCGGTCGCCGAACACCGGGATCATGTATCGCCGCACCGGGTCGGCGTAGAACGCCTCGGTGAACCCCGGGTCGCCGGGCGCCGACATTGGCGCCATGGTGTTCAGCATCTGCGGCGGCACCAGCATGGACATGGTGGCGCGCTCGCGCTGGTCGCGCTCGAGGTCGTCGAAGAAGGAGTCGGCCAGTCCCGGGCCGGTGACCTGCCGCAACTGCCGCACGTTCTTGACGCAGTGGGCGCGCTGCCACTGCGCGGATTCCCAGTCGGCTTCGGACACCCCGGCCCAGCCGGGGAGCCGGCGCCAGTCGGGTTCGGCTAGCTCACGTCGCTGGTATACATACGGCTGCGAGACCATGACAGCCTCCTCCCCAGTTCTTGCATGATACCGAAGAACCTGCGGTACAAAACGGAGTGAACCGTAGATTTT
>DAIOWL010000245.1:4062-8803 GCA_036758545.1 Streptosporangiaceae bacterium
TACGTCGTCCTCACCCCTCGGGCTGCACCGGGTGATCGAGCCGCCGGGCGTGCTGCCCCAGGCCGCCGGGCGCCTCGACGCCAGCCCGGCCATCGCCCCCGACGAGGTCCGGATCCGGGTGGACCGCCTGAATCTGGACGCCGCCTCCTACCGCCAGCTCCGCGAGGCCTACTCCGCCGACCCCGACAAGATCCGCCGGGCCGTCCTGGACATCATCACCACCCGCGGCAAAATGCAAAACCCCGTAACCGGCAGCGGCGGAATGCTAACCGGCACCGTCGACGAGGTAGGCCCAGCGTCCCCCCTAGGCCTAACCCCAGGCCAGCGCATCGCCACCCTCGTCTCCCTAACCCTGACCCCACTCCAGATCACGGATGGGCTGAGGAAATGGGACGGCCAATCCGAGCAAGTCCCCTGCGAAGGTCACGCCATCCTCTTCGCAAGATCCATCGCAGCGGTGCTGCCAGATGACCTCCCCACACCGCTGGCGCTAGCCGTAATGGACGTCTGTGGCGCTCCGGCTCTGACGAGGCGCATGGTGACGGAGGCGGCTGTGGTCACGGAGGGGACGGAGGTGACAGGAGGGCCAGTGGTGCTGGTTGTGGGTGCTGCGGGGAAAAGCGGATCCCTGTCCGCGGCAGCGGCCCGCCAAGCTGGCGCCAGGAAGGTCATCGGCGTAGTCCCTACGGAAGACGAAGCCGCCCTGCTGCGCGACCCCCCCGCGACCGCGAAGGACGGAGGCGCCGAGGGGGCGGCGACGGCCAGCGAAAATCGGCAGAGTCGGCCTCGTCCGGCGCCGCAGCCCGCGGCGCCGCAGTCCCCCCTGGTAGACGCGGTAGTGATCGCCGACGCCAGAGACCCGGTCGGACTCGCGGAAAAGGTAGAGGCCGCAGGCGGTCCAGCCGATGTGACCGTCGTATGCGTGGATGTCGCGGGATGTGAAGGTGGTGCCATCCTGTCGACCAGGCAAGGCGGGACCGTGATCTTCTTTTCCATGGCGACATCGTTCAGCGCCGCCGCCCTAGGCGCCGAGGGTCTAGCCGCCGATGTGACCATGCTGGTAGGAAACGGGTACGTCCCGGGTCACGCGGACTTCGCGCTGGACCTCATCCGGACCACTGCATCGGTACGGCAACTGTTCGAACGGCGGGTGACGTCATGACCGGCAAGCTGAACCTCGATCCGGCGCTCGTGGCCCGGGCCCGCGAGCTGGCCCGGCTAGCCGGCCAGCCGGTCACCGACCTGGCCCGGACGCACACCACGGTCTCGGTGGAGCGGGCCGTGCTGCGGCTGGCGGGCCTGGACGGGGCGGACGAGGACGGGATGCCGTGGGTGAACCGGCTCACCGACGCGGTCCGCGAGTCGGTCGGGCTTGAGCACGGCGTCGCGCTGCCGGCGTGGGATGCGCTGCTCACCGGGGGCTATCGCGACCTGCGCACGCTCGCTGTCGACGCGGGCAGCGGCCTGGTCAAGTTCCGCCTGCCCATGGGGGCAGACGCCGATGCGGCCCGCGAATCGGCCGCCCGTTCGGTACGAAAAGGCCTCGACCTGATCGATGCCCAGCGCGCCGAACGGGACCGGATGGTGGCCGCCACCTCCGACCCGCCGATGCCGTGGATCTACCTGATCGTCGCGACCGGGGACATCTACGAGGACATCCCGCAGGCGCAGGCGGCGGCGCGGGAGGGCGCCGACGTCATCGCGGTGATCAGGTCGACCGGTCAGTCGCTGCTCGACTACGTGCCGGAGGGCGCCACCCGCGAGGGCTACGCCGGGACGTACGCCACCCGGGAGAACTTCCGGCTGATGCGCGGCGCGCTCGACGACGTGTCCCGTGAGCTCGGCCGGTACGTCCGGCTGACCAACTACGCCTCGGGCCTGTGCATGCCGGAGATCGCCTCGCTGGCCGGGCTCGAGCGCCTCGACATGATGCTGAACGACTGCATGTACGGGATCATCTTCCGCGACATCAACCCGGTGCGGACGTTCATCGACCAGCGGTTCTCCCGGCAGGTGCACGCGCGGGCCGGCATCGTCATCAACACCGGCGAGGACAACTACCTGACCACCGCGGACGCGGTGGACGCGGCCCACACCGTGGTGGTGTCGCAGCTGCTGAACGAGTACTTCGGCCGCGAGGCGGGCCTGGCCGACGGCCAGCTCGGGCTCGGGCACGCGTTCGAGATCAACCCGGACGTGCCCGACTCGTTCCTGCTCGAGCTGGCGCACGCCCAGCTGATCAGGGAGCTGTTCCCGGACGCGCCGCTGAAGTACATGCCGCCGACCAAGCACATGACCGGCAACGTGTTCGCCGGGTACCTGCTGGACGCGTTCTTCAACCTGGCCGGGGTGATGACCGATCAGTCGATCCTGCTCATCGGCATGATGACCGAGGGCATCCACACCCCGTTCCTGTCCGACCGCGACCTGGCCCTGGAGAACGTCCGCTACGTCCGCCGCGCCGCCGGGCGGCTCGGCGAGTCGTTCCGGCCCGAACCGGACGGGTTCGTCGCCCAGCGCGCCCGGCAGGTGCTCGGCGAGGCCATCGACCTGCTCGGCAGGATCGGCTCGCAGGGGCTGCTGACCGCGATCGGCGAGGGGACGTTCGGCGTGACCAGGCGCCCGGCCGACGGCGGCCGCGGGCTGGACGGCGTGGTCGAGCAGGCCGGCGGCTACTACAACCCCGCGACCGAGATGCTGGAGGCGACCTCATGAGCCTGACCGGAGTTGTGCGCCCCTACGGTGACACCACGGGGGACGGCCGGGTGCAGGTGTCGTTCACGCTGCCGGTCCCGTTCGGTGATGAGGCCGAACGGGCCCGGGCCGAAGGCGCCGCCCTGCAGCTCGCGGGCAAGATGGGCCTGGACCCCGCGATGGTGGTGCACGCCAAGGGGATGGGGCCCGACTTCACCTTCTTCATCGTCTACGGCCGGGTCAGCCATCTTGTCGACTTGTCGGCTATCACCGTGGCCGAACGGGAGTTCCCGGTGCTGCCCGCCGCCGAGGTGAACCTGCGGGTCCGCTCGGCGCTCGGCCGCAAGCTGGTCGTGGTCGGCGCCTGCATCGGCACCGACGCGCACACGGTCGGCATCGACGCCATCCTCAACGTCAAGGGACACGCGGGGGAGAAGGGCCTGGAGTACTACCGGGAGATCCGGGTGGTGAACATGGGGGCTCAGGTCGGCGTGGCCGACCTGGTGGCCAGGGCAACGGCCGAGCACGCCGACGCCGTGCTGGTCAGCCAGGTGGTGACCCAGCGCGACGCGCACCTGGCGAATACCCGCGAGATGTCGGCGGCGTTCCATTCGGCGTTCGGCCTGGACCGGCCGCTGCTGGTGGTGGGCGGTCCGCGGTTCGATCCGGGCACGGCGCACGACCTGGGCGTGGACAAGATCTTCGGCCGCGGCACCACGCCGGGCGAGGTGGCCAGCTACCTGGTGCATGCGCTGGCTAAGTCGGAGGAGGCGGCATGAGTGCTGAGGTCGGCCTGTCCGTGACGCACCGGCGGTACGTGACCTACGCGGACGCCCACTACGGCGGGAACCTGGTCAACGGGGCGTACGTGCTGGACCTGTTCGGCGATGTGGGGACCGAGGCGTCTATCCGGATGGACGGTGACGAGGGTCTGCTGGCGTCGTACTCCGACGTGCAGTTTCGCGCGCCGGTACGGGCCGGCGACGTCATCGAGGTGACGGCCACGGTCACCGCGGTCGGGCGCCGTAGCCGCCAGGTACGGTTCGAGGCCCAGGTGGTCTGCCGGGCCGATCCGGCGCGGGGCGACTCGGCGGCGACGGTGCTCGCCGAGCCGATCGTCGTGGTTACCGCGACCGGGACCGTGGTGGTGCCGCCGCTCGCTGGCTGACCCCCTCAGCCCTCTTCAGCGCCGGAGCGTATCGGGCTACGATAGAAGCGCTCCGAAGGTGGTGGCGGGCATGCAGAGGTTCAAATACCAGGCCCTGGTGACGCCCTTCGCGGACGATGACGGCGACGCGCGCTCGAAGCTCAGCTTCGGCTCGCACCGGATGGTGCTGCGCGCCGAGAACAGCGAGACCCACCGCAGCCAGGTCTTCCAGGCCCTGGTCGACGGCGAGGAGGGCGAGCCGTTCCGGGTCGGCAGCCCTCAGATCATGGTCACGCTGCGGGTCATCGGCGACGACGTCTCCGACTATTTCGAAATCGGCAGTCACTTCAGCCTCTGGTCCGGGCATGATCTCGGGCGGGGCGTGGTGACCCGGCGGCTTCATCTGTAGTTCCGTGGCTGGTCACCGCTATGGTGCAACGGTGACCACATCTTCGGAATCGGCTGCGGGGCTGCTGCCGGCCACGCGCCGGGCGCTGACGCACCGGGTCGCCGTCGGCCAGGCCGAGGGCCGGACGCCGTCGCTGGCCGCGGCGGTGGTCCGTGACGGCGGCCAGGCCTGGTTCGGGTCCCGGAGCATGCTGGCTGGGCACGAGCCCGACGGCGGCACCCAGTACCGCATCGGCTCGCTGACCAAGACGTTTATCGCGGTGCTGGTCATGCGGCTGCGCGACGAGGGCCGCCTGGACCTGGCCGATCCGCTGGGCAAGCACCTGGACGCGCGCCCAATGGGAGGCCGAGCAGCGGGCGCGACGATCGCCCAGCTGCTGTCGCACACCGCCGGCCTGGCCTCGGAGACCCCAGGGCCGTGGTGGGAACGGAGCCCTGGTGAGCTCCGGCCTGGGCTGGCCGACATCCTGAGCCCGGCGCCGCATCCGCCCG
>DAIOWL010000246.1:0-3767 GCA_036758545.1 Streptosporangiaceae bacterium
CCTGGTCGTTGTAGTGCACCAGGCCGGCCCGGACGGCGCCGCCCGAGTCCCGCAGCCCGAGCGCGCCCGCCAGCTCCCAGGCGTAGTTGTCGCCGCTCCAGACGTTGACCTGCCGTGCGGCCAGGTGCTCGGCGACCTGCCGGGGCGTCCGGCCGGCCACAGTGAAGAACGCGGTCGGCGCCCGCCGGGCAGCCCGGCCGTACAGCGTCACGTGCTCCATCGCGTCCAGCCCGCCGAGCAGCCCGGCGAACAGCTGGGTCTCGTAGTCCTCGACGGTGGCCATCGAGGCCAGCACCCGCTGCCGCCGGGTGGCGGCGACCAGGTCCGGGCCGTGGCCGAGCGAGGCCAGGTGCTCCACCGCGGCCACGGCGCCGGCCAGGTCGGCGAAGGCGGCGGTGCCGCGCTCGAACCGGCCGGGCACCTCTGCGGGCGCGGGCGCGAGCTTGTCCGGGTGCAGGCTGTCGAGCAGGGCCGGATCGGCGACCACGGTGCCGATGTGCGGGCCGGACCACTTGTAGGCGCTGGTGGCGTAGAAGTCAGCGCCGAGCGCCGCGACGTCCACCGGAACGTGCGGGGTGGCGTGCACGCCGTCCACGTAGACCAGCGCGCCGACCGCGTGCGCGGCCGCGGCGATGGCGGCCAGGTCGGGGCGGGTGCCGACGACGTTGCTGGCCGCCGTGACCGCGACCAGCCGGGTGCGCTCGGACAGCAGTTCGCCGTACTGTCCGGCGGGCAGTTCGGTGGTCGCCAGGTCGACCTCGGCCCACCGGACCGTGGCGCCGCGCCGCGCGGCCGCCTGCACCCACGGCCTGACGTTGGCGTCGTGGTCGAGCCGGGATACCACGATCTCGTCCCCCCGCTCCCAGCGCCGGGACAGCGCCTCGGCGAGCCGGTAGGTGAGGGTGGTCATGTTCGGGCCCAGGATGACCCCGTCCGGGCTGGCCCCGGTCAGGTCGGCCAGGGCCTGACGGCATTCGGCCACGATCGAGCCGGAGCGGTCGCTGGCCGGGAAGGCGCCTCCGACATTGCCAAGGCCGGCCCGGTAGGCGTCGGTGATCGCGTCGATGACCGTCGCGGGGACCTGGGTGCCGGCCGCGCCGTCCAGGTAGGCGAATCCGTCGTTCAGTGCCGGGTAGGCCGCCCGGACGCGCTTCACATCAAAGCTCACGAATCACAGACTCTACTCCGGCGCGTCGCCCGGCTCCCGAGCGGTGCCGGCCTGCGCGTACAGTTCCCTGACCCGGCCGGCCAGCGCGGTGAAGAAGCCGCCGAATCCGGCCACGGCCAGCGCCGAGCCGACGATGACGTCCAGCCGGGCCGCGCCCGTCCACGGTGCGCCAGCGGGCTGATAGCGCAGCACGAACGGCGCCGCGATCAGCCACGTGGCTCGGGCGATTCGGGCAGCAGCGGAGTGAGCAGCGCCCGCAGTTCGCTCAGCACCTGCGCCGGATCGGGGGTGCGGGCCGCGCCGTCGCCGTCGTGCTCGCGTCGCCGCTGTGCGCGGGTTTCCCGCCGGGCCTGCCGCCGTGAGGGCGGGGCCACGATCCCGTCGGCGCGCAGCCTGCGGCGCCAGGCCACGACCCAGCAGGCGAGCGTGACCAGCGACACCAGCGCGAGCGCGGCCGCGGTGGCCCAGTCGGCCCACGCGGCCCGGTGCAGCGACACCCCGGCCCGGTCCGCGCCCCGGTAGCCGAACGCGACCGGGGCCAGCGCCAGCCAGCCAGCCGCGCACAAGCCCAGGGCGGCGACGCACAAACCGGACACGTAGCGGCCCGCCTGCCCGGGACACCCGACGAAGCCCATCAACACTCTCCGCTGTTAAATGATTACGCCTAGTTGGAAGGCGCACCACTCTAACACCCGGGGCCACCCCGGATCCCGGCTTGACGCGGTCAGCAGGTAATGCCAGGGATCGTCACCGTCCCACCCGGTCAGTTCCGGCCACAAATGCGGCACGCCGCCGCGCCACGCGGCCAGCACGAGCCCGGGATCGGCCGGGCGGTAGTCCTTGCCCAGCGACCTGGCCAGGTCCCAGGCATGCAGGTGCCATTCGGCGCAGGCCGCACCCGCCATCGCGCCCACGGTGACGTCGATTTCCCGGTAGCTGTGGTGGATCAGGTCCCAGGACTGCGGCAGGCGGCGCCCGTAGGACCGCGCCGAATCGGCGAACGCCATGATGTGCTCGGATCCGGGCGCGTCCGGCAGCGCAGCGAGCTCGGCGGCATTCTGCCGGGCCAGCTTGCGGACGAGCGAGTCGGCGGGCGCGTTGGCCGCCATCAGCCGGGCGAGCCTGCTGCCCGGGGCGTCGTCGAGGTACTCGTGATAGTCGTCGGCGACACAGCGCAGGTGACCGGCGAGGTCCACGGCCCGCCATTCGGCGCACGGTGTCGCCGCGAGCCAGGTCGCGTCGCTGAACTGAGCGGCCAGCTCGCAGATCACCGTGACCCCGTCGCGGTAGGCGGCCAGCACCCCCGCGCGGGATACCCGGCTCATCTGCGCCTGGGGCGACTGGTCCTGCTGCCGCTGCGCTGCACGGTTCCTCCCCCTGCCGGCCATCCGGCAACCCGTTCGCGAAGCCTCCGGGTCAGCCAGCGTGCCAGAGTTGCGGCCCGCGGACAAGCCGTACGCCAGAGGAAAAATGAGGTGACAACCTCCGAGCCGCCCGGTTAACGTCACGAGTAATGCCCTCTGTCACCCCTTCGCTGGTCACGCACGCCTTCGCCCGGGTCCGGCCAGTCGGGGCTCTGTGGCGTCTACGCGGCTACCTGAAGCCGTACCGCACGCAGATGATCGTGATGTTCGCCGCCGCGTTCGGCGCGGTCACCGCCGAGATCGCCATCCCGCTGCTGACCAAGTCCGTCATCGACGGCGCGATCGCGCACCACGACAAGAGCCTGCTGATCCCGCTGGCCCTGGCGGCGGTCGGCCTCGGCGCGTCCGAGGGACTGCTGAACATGATCCGCCGCTGGATCCAGGCCGGCGCGGTCTCGAACATCGAGAAGTCGATCAGGGACGACCTGTACGCCCACCTGCAACGGCTGCAGGCGTCCTTCCACGACGACTGGCAGTCGGGCCAGCTCCTGTCGCGGGCCACGACCGACCTGTCCGCGATCCGCAGGTTCGCAGGCTTCGGCCTGATCTTCCTGGTCACGAACATCATGACGTTCCTCGCGGTGGTGGCGCTGCTGATCCACCTCAACTGGTGGCTGGGCCTGATCACCGGCGTGGTGTTCGCGCCGGTGCTGCCGGTCTGCTTCCGGTTCGAGAAGCGCTACCGGGTGCTGTCCCGCCGGGTCCAGGACCAGCAGGGCGACCTGGCCACGCTGATCGAGGAGGCGGCCACCGGCGTCCGGGTGCTGAAGGCGCTCGGCCGGGGACGGCAGGCCGCGGCCAGGCACGACGCTCAGGCCGCCGAGGTCTGCCAGACCCAGGTGGAGAAGGCGGGCCTGCTCGGCTCGTTCTGGGCGCTGCTCGACCTGATCCCGAACGCCGTCATCGGCCTGATCATCGTGCTCGGCGCGGTGGCGGTCAGCACCCATTCCCTGACCCTCGGCGGCCTGGTGGCGTTCATCACGCTGGCGCTGCAGCTCGTCTGGCCGGTCGAGGCCATGGGCTACATCATCGCGTCGGGCCAGGAGGCGGCGACCGCGGCCCAGCGCGTGCTGGAGATCTTCGATGCCGAGCCGGAGATCACCGACAAGAATTCTCCCGAACGGGCCGGGGTGCACGCCCTGGCGCCGGGCCGGGGGCCGCGCCTGGCGGTGCCG
>DAIOWL010000246.1:3867-7615 GCA_036758545.1 Streptosporangiaceae bacterium
ACGGGCCGGGGTGCACGCCCTGGCGCCGGGCCGGGGGCCGCGCCTGGCGGTGCCGCGCGCCCGCAGCTCTGCCTACCCCGGAGGGGACACTCCCTCCGATCGCCCTCGTGGCCGCCTGGTGTTCGACCACGTTTCCTTCTCCTATCCGGGGGCGGCCGAGCCGGTGCTCCGCGACATCGTGCTCGACCTGACGCCAGGCCAGACGCTCGTGCTTACCGGGGCGACCGGCTCGGGCAAGTCGACCTTGCTGCAGCTCGTGCCGCGGCTCGCCGACGCGACCTCCGGGTCGGTCCGGCTGGACGGGGCGGACGTGCGGGACCTCCCGCTGGAGCGGCTGCGCCGTGCGGTCGCCTGCGCCTTCGAGGACGCCACGCTGTTCTCCGCCAGCGTCAGGGAGAACGTGATGTTCGGCGCGCCGGACGCGGATGAAGACGCGGTGGAGGCCGCGCTGACCGCGGCGCAGGCCAGGTTCGCCTTCGACCTGCCGTGGGGCCTGGACACCAGGATCGGCGAGCAGGGCATGGCCCTGTCCGGCGGCCAGCGGCAGCGGATCGCCCTGGCCCGGGCCATCCTGGCCCGGCCGGACGTGCTGATCCTCGACGACCCGCTGTCCGCGCTGGACGTGCACACCGAGGAGCGGGTGACCCGGGCGCTGCACCGGATCCTGGCCGGCTCGACGGCGCTGGTGGTGGCGCACCGCCCGTCCACCGTCGCGCTGGCCGACACGGTGGCGCTGCTGTCCGGCGGGGTGATCGCGGCCAGCGGCAGCCACCGGCAGCTGCTGGCGACCAACCCGGAGTACGCCGCGCTGATGGACGTCGAGGACCTGGAGGCAAGCGCGTGACCGCGGACACCAGCGCCTGGCGGGGAGTAGCCGCCGAGAAGGCCGACGATGTCAGCGCCGGGCTGGCCGCGCTGCTGCGCGAACGGAGCAGGCGGCTGCTCGGCGACCTGCTGCGCCCGTACCGGCGCCAGGTCATCACCACGATCTCGCTGATCGTGGTGGAGAGCCTGGCCGCGCTGGCCGGCCCGTGGCTGGTCGGCATCGCCATCGACAGCGGCCTGCCGCCGCTGCTGGACGACCGGAACGCGCTGCCGCTGCTCGGCATCGCGGCCGCGTTCGCCGTCGCGGTCGCGGTGCAGGCCGTCACCACCCGGATGTTCGTCACGATGACCGGGCGCGTCGGCCAGAAGGTGGTGCTCGAGCTGCGCCGCCGCCTGTTCGCCCACTTCCTCCGGCTGGACGTGGCGTTCCACGAGGACTACACCTCCGGGCGGGTGATCTCCCGGCAGACCTCCGACATGGAGGCGATCTCCGACCTGTTCGAGGAGGGTCTCGACTCGCTGATCGCGGCCGTGCTGACGCTGCTGCTGGTCGGCACCGGGATGCTCCTGCTCGACTGGCAGCTCGGCCTGGTGGTGCTGGCCGGATTCATCCCGCTGACGTGGCTGACCGTCTGGTTCCGGCGCGAGTCCGCCCGCGCCTACCGGCGTACCAGGGATACCATCGCGCTGGTCATCGTGCATTTCGTCGAGACGTTCGGCGGGATCAGGGCGGTGCAGGCGTTCCGCCGGGAGAAGCGGAATTCCGAGATCTTCTCCGGCCTGGGCCGGGACTACGCCGACGCGAGCACGCACGCGTCCCGGCTCGCCGCCATCTACGGCCCGTCCATCTCGCTGGTCGGCAACATCACCACCGGCATCGTGCTCGGCTACGGCGGCCTGCTCGTGATCGACGGAAACCTCAAGGTCGGCGTGCTGGCGACGTTCCTGCTGTACCTGCAGCGCTTCTTCGATCCGCTCCAGGACGTGTCGCAGTTCTACAACATCTTCCAGTCGGCGGCTTCCGGCCTGGAGAAGATCTCCGGCGTGCTCGAGCAGGACGCCGCGGTGCCCGAGCCGGCCGCACCCGAGGCGCTGCCGCCCCGGCAGGCCCGGGCCGGGCGGCAGGTGCGGTTCGAGTCCGTAACGTTCGGCTACCGGGACAACCTCGTGCTGTCCGGGCTGGACCTGGATATACCAGCCGGGCAGACGGTCGCCCTGGTCGGCGAGACCGGCGCGGGCAAGACGACGATCGCGCGGCTGCTCGGCCGGTTCTACGATCCCCGCTCGGGCCGGGTCACTTTGGACGGGGTCGACCTGCGGCAGCTGCCCGACTCCGTGCTCCGGTCCGAGATCATCGTGATCACTCAGGAGAACTTCCTGTTCGAGGGGTCGGTCGCGGACAACATCAGGCTCGGCCGCCCGGACGCGCCCGCCGCGGACGTGGAGAAGGCCTCCCGGATGATCGGCGCGCACGACTTCATCGCGGCGCTGCCCGAGGGCTACGACACCTCGGTCGGCAAGCGCGGCGGCCGCCTGTCGGCCGGGCAGCGCCAGCTGGTCTCGTTCGCGCGGGCGTTCCTGGCCGCCCCGGCCGTGCTCGTCCTGGACGAGGCCACGTCGCTGCTCGACATCCCGAGCGAGCGGCAGGTGCAGGCCGCGCTGCGCACCGTGCTGGCCGGCCGGACCGCGGTGATCATCGCGCACCGGCTGTCCACGGTCGCGATCGCGGACCGGGTCCTGGTCCTGGACCACGGACGGATCACCGAGGACGGCACGCCCGGCGAGCTCATGTCCGGGGACGGCGAGTACGCGGCGCTGCACGCGAGCTGGGCCGCCAGCCTGGCCTAGGTGGGTACGGGCACCGGGCTGAGGACGTCGTGGAGCCGGGCCTGGCCCGCGTTCCGGGAGTACACGTGATCCGCGTACGCTATGGGGTCATGAGACCTGGGGTCACCGGCCGGCCGAAGCCGAGCCGTGAGGCGGAGCAGCAGTACGAGGCCGACCTGGCGCTGGCCAACCGTCGCGCGGACCTCCTCGACGCCGCCCGCGAGGCCGAGGCGAGGTTCCGGGAGGCTCAGGCCCGGCACGCCCCGGACGCGGAGCTACGCGGCCCGGCCGAGGCCTTCGACGCCGCGCTGACCGCGGCCATGCGGGCCGCCTACGCGGCGCAGCGCGCCGAGATCGGCCCGCGGGGCTACGACGACCGCATCTACCGCCGCAAGGCAAAGGCCACGCCGCGGGTGCGCGCCCTCACCGCCGAAGCCGAGCACCTGCTCACCCTGCGGGAGACGCACCGTCTCACCGGCATCCCCGTCGTCGCCTACGAACCGACGCCCTAGAGCGCGCGGCCCGTCGCCCCGGAGCCTCCGCCCGAGAGCCCGCGGCTCGCCCGCCGCCACCCCACCGGGCCCGGCCGGGAGCCCCGGCGAACAATGTGAGCGTTATCAAATTCAGAGGTTTTCGCGGTGAACCAGCGGGCAGGCGTCGACGTCTCCACAAGTAGAGGTGACTAAGCTGTAGCAGATCACCAACGGGGGCATATACGAAGCAATCGATTGCTGTCGTACCGCGTGTCGCTTGCGCCGCGCGGCCCGAGGAGGCACAGTTGGTCTAGGCCAATTATTTGCTCAACGCGGTACCTAAAACTGAATGTGACAAATAGTAGTTAGAAAGTGCCACTAGGTAACTAGGGGAAAGCTACAGATGGCGATCGAGAAAACGATCAGCTTGGGCCATGTGAGCGACCGCACGACCTGCGGCACACTGAACATCAACCGAGAATACGCACGATGAAACAGCCAGGAGGCACTGATATGTGCCCACACACGCCGCCTTGTCCGGCTCCTTCGGATCCGGATCGCGAAGCGGCGCACACCATAGTCAGCCACCCCGAGCAAGGCTGGAGCCTGCTCTGCAACGGCGT
>DAIOWL010000246.1:7715-8794 GCA_036758545.1 Streptosporangiaceae bacterium
AGCCATTCGGCCACCGCGTCGACGATAACCGCGCGATGCCCCTTCAGCGCGTGCGTCTCCCCCGGCACCACGACCACCCGGTCCGCGTCCTGAGCACCGGGAATCCCAAACGGGTCACGATCTCCGTTCACTACCAGCACCCTGGCCCCGCCCTCCCGGGCCGCGCGAAGCTCCGCGTCCCTGGACACCGCGGGTGAGCGCCCCGGCGGGCAGAGCGGGAACGCCAGCGCGATCACGGCGCGGGCGCCCACCGCGGCAGCGGTCCGGCAGGCGACCCGCGCGCCATTGCTGCGCCCGCCCTGGAGCAGCGGGACGGCGGGCGCCAGTTCCCGCAACGTGGTCACGACCTCGGCCCACGCGGCGTCCTGCCGGACCGGCGAACCGGGAGCACGGGCGCCCCTGACCTGGTATGGCTGGGTGACACGCGCCACCAGCCCGCCCAGGGGCCGTGCGGCATCGCGGACGGCGAGCAGGTCGGGCGCCCCGGCACTGCCGCCCGCGCCGTGGGTGAGCACGAGCAGGAACCGCACCGCCGGACCGTCCCCGTCGAGTTCGGCCAGCGCGGTCCCGCCCTCGGTGGCGATCTGCATGGTGCTGGCCGGCACGGTTCTGGTCTGTGCGGCGCGGGTCGGCGCGGGCTTGGTCTGCGCGGGCTTGGTTGGCACAGGCACCATTGTCCCCGCCGCACCGCGATGACCAGCGGCAGGACCCGGGCTAGACGTTGAGGAGCTTCTTCAGGAACTGACCGGTGTAGCTCTCCTCGACGGTGGCGATGTGCTCGGGCGAGCCGGTGGCCACGACGGTGCCGCCGCCCCCTCCGCCCTCAGGCCCGAGGTCGATCACCCAGTCGGCGGTCTTGATCACGTCGAGGTTGTGCTCGATCACGATGACCGTGTTACCGGTCTCGACCAGGCGGGTGAGCACGCCGAGCAGCTTGCGGATGTCCTCGAAGTGCAGGCCGGTGGTCGGCTCGTCCAGGACGTAGATGGTGCGGCCGGTGGCGCGGCGCTGCAGTTCGGAGGCGAGCTTGACCCGCTGCGCCTCGCCGCCGGACAGGGTCGGCGCGGGCTGGCCCAGCC
>DAIOWL010000247.1:0-3599 GCA_036758545.1 Streptosporangiaceae bacterium
CGCTCGATCTCGTTGCGCTTGTAGGCCAGGAACGAGGAGACGAAGTAGCCGCCGAGGACGTCGGCGAGCTCGCTGTCGGCCTCGAGAGAGTCGAGCGCGTCGCCGAGCCGCATCGGCAGGATCTGCGCCCGGTCCGGGTCGTAGCCGTACCCCTCGAGCTTGTCCCCCGGCTCGATCTTGTCCGCGATGCCCAGGCAGACGGCCGCGCCGACGGCGGCCATGGCCAGGTAGGGGTTGGCGGTGGCGTCGCCCAGCCGGACCTCCATCCGCGCCCCTGACCCGCGCTCCGGCGGCACCCGCACCATGGCGCTGCGGTTGTCCAGGCCCCAGTCGATCAGCCACGGCGCCAGCGTGTCGGGGCCGAACCGCTTGTAGGAGTTGACCGTGGGGTTGAGCAGCGCGCTCAGCGCCCGCGCGTGCGCGAGCACCCCGCCGATCGCGTGCCGGCCCACGGCGGACAGGCCGTCGGGTCCGCCGGGATCGCCGAACACGTTCCGCCCGGTCTCGTCGTTCACCGAGACGTGCACGTGGAAGCCGGATCCGCCCTCGTCGTTGAATGGCTTGGCCATGAACGTGGCCATCAGGTCACGCTGGCGGGCGATCTCCTGCACCGCGGACTTGAGCCGGAACGACCGGTCGGCCGCGTCGACCAGGGGCGAATGCGCCAGGTTGATCTCGAACTGGCCGGGCGAGAACTCGTGATTGGCCGCGGTCACCTGCAGTCCGGCGTCGCGTAGCTGCCGGAGCATGTGCAGCAGCAGGCCCTGCGGGTCGCCCTTGCGGCCGACCACGTAGACGTTGCCCGGGTCGTCGGCGTAGCGCCGCCAGCGACCGTCCGGCGCCTGCTGGCACAGGTAGAACTCGAGCTCGGGACCGCAGGCCAGCTCATAGCCGAGAGCCGAGAGACGCTCCGCCACCCGCCGGACCACGGTGCGCGGCGCCTCGGGCGCGGCCGCGCCGTCCGGGGTGAACGCCTCGCCGATGCACCAGGCCGCGTGCGGCTCCCAGGGCAGCGCGGTCAGCGACGACAGGTCGGGGACGACGTGGATGTCGGGCAGCCCGGCTTCGAGGCCGCCGTCAACCGGGACCACGTCCCCCATCGGGGAGGTGTGGTAGACGGCGCGGCAGAACGCCAGGCCGTGCTCCATGGCGCTGGGCAGCATGTCGAGGAGCACATCACGGCCGCGGTCCACGCCGATCAGGTCCGGGTAGGACACCCGTATCACGTCGACGCCCTCCGACCGCAGCCGTTCGCAGACGTCGGAGACCGAGGGGCTCTGCGGCACGGCGACATGCTAGCATCGCAGATCGTATGGACACAAACGATCCGGGCAGGAGCGGGTGTGGCTGAGGTATCCGGGTTCTTCTACCCGCGGACGGCCACCGGCCGGTCCTCGCTGCTGCCCCCGCCGCCGTGGCACTACTCGGGCGACCTGCTCACGGTGGAGTACCGGACCGACCCGGCGCGGGTCGCCGAGCTGCTGCCCGGCCCGCTGCAGCCCGCCCCGGAGGACCCCGGCGCGGTCGCGCTGATCTGGGCCGACTGGCAGTCCTGCGGCGACTCCGGGGACGAGCTCCTCGATCCGGTGCGGGCCCAGTACCGGGAGTGCTTCGCCGTGGTCCGGTGCGCGTTCGAGGGCCGGGTCTACTCGCGCTGCGTGTACATCTGGGTCGACGCGGACTTCGCCCTGGCCCGGGGGCTGCATCAGGGATACCCGAAGAAGCTTGGGTCGATCCATCAGACGAGAGCCCACCCGTTCGGCCGGGCCGCGCCCAGGATCGGCCCGGGCGGCACGTTCGCCGGGACCCTGGCCGCCGCCGACCGCCGGCTGGCCCAGGCGGTGGTGACGCTGGCCGGGCAGGCCCCGGCGGCCGGGTTCGTCAACGCGCACCCGATGGCGCACCACCGGTGGATGCCCTCGATCGAGAAGGGCGCGCCCGATGCCCTGGACGAGCTGGTCAGGTCCGGCAGTGCCAGCGTCGAGGCCGGACCGGCCTGGTCCGGCGAGGCCACCCTCGAGCTGTTCGAGTCGCCGACCGAGGAACTGGCCCGGCTCGAGGTCGGCGAGATCATCGGCGGCTACTACCAGCAGGTGGGCGTCACCTGGGACGGCGGGAAGGTGCTGAGGTCCTTATGAGCACCGCGAACGTGGCCGGGGCTGAGGTCGACACGCGACACTGGATCGGCGGCCAGCGGGTAGCGTCCGCCGCCGTTTTCACCGACCTGTCCCCCATCGACGAGCAGCCGCTCGCCGAGGTGGCGCGGGGCGGCGAGGCCGAGGTGGCGGCCGCCTTGCGGGCGGCCGGGGACGCGTTCGGCGGCTGGTCGGCGACGCCGCCGAAGGACCGCGCGGCGGTGCTGCACGCGATCGCCGACGGCATCGAGGCCCGCGGGGCCGAACTCGCCGCGGTCGAGACGGCCGACAACGGCGCGCTGCTCCGCTCGCACCGAGCCAGCGTGATGCCGCGGGCCGCGCACAACTTCCGGTTCTTCGCGGACTGGCTGGGCGAGCTGGACGCGGGCGAGCTGGAGATCCGCGGCCACCGCGAGGAGGTGTCCTGGGCCCCGTCCGGGGTGACCGCGGTCATCACCCCGTGGAACGCCCCGCTGATGCTGGCCACCTGGCGGATCGCGCCCGCGCTGGCGGCCGGGAACACGGTGGTGGCCAAGCCGCCGGAGTGGGCGCCGCTCACCGCCAGCCTGCTCGCCGACATCACCCGCGAGGCGGGGCTGCCGGACGGCGTGTTCAACGTGGTGCAGGGCCTGGGAGAAGAGGCCGGGGCGCCGCTGGCGGCGCACCCGGACCTGGCCCGGGTCTGCTTCACCGGCTCGGTGGCGACCGGCCGGCTGGTCGCGGCCGCCGCGGGCGCGCAGCTCACCCCGGCCTCGCTCGAGCTCGGCGGCAAGTCGCCGCTGATCGTCTTCGCCGACGCCGACCTGGACCTGGCCGTGCGGCACGCGGTCGGCCAGTACGACAACGCCGGGCAGGTGTGCCTGGCCGGTACCAGGTTGCTGGTCGAGGCGCCGGTGGCCGGCGAGTTCCTGGCCAGATTTACCGAACGGGCCAGGATGCTACGCCAGGGCGACCCGCGCGACGACACCACCGATGTGGGCCCGAACATCACCCGGGAGCACCTGGAACGGGTGGACGGCTTCGTCCGCCGCGCCGTGGCGGCCGGGGCCAGGGCGGTGCTCGGCGGCGCGGTGCACCCGGAGCTGGGCGGGCTGTACTACCAGCCGACGCTGCTGACCGGGGCCGCGCCGGGGTCCGAGATCCTCACCGAGGAGGTGTTCGGCCCGGTGCTGACGCTGCAGACCTTCGCCGGCGAGGCCGAGGCGGTCGCGCTGGCCAACAGCACTCGCTACGGGCTGGCGGCGACGCTGTTCACCGGCGACCGGGAGCGGGCGTCCCATGTCTCGGCTCAGCTGGTGGCGGGGACGGTCTGGGTCAACTGCTTCTTCGTCCGCGACCTGCGGGCGCCGTTCGGCGGGGCCGGACAGTCGGGTATCGGCCGGGAGGGCGGCACCTGGAGCTTCGACTTCTACGGCGACGTGAAGAACACCGTCTACGCACCGGAAGGATGGCGCCATGGGTGAA
>DAIOWL010000247.1:3699-8763 GCA_036758545.1 Streptosporangiaceae bacterium
CTCCTCGCGCACGTACCGACGATCATGCTGCCCCGCGCCGAACGCCTCGAGCTGAACGAGGGCAAGGAGATCAGCCTGGTGCCCGGCCTGGAACGGCTGCGCCGTGAGGTCTTCGAGGTCCTGGACTACGACACCGTGGTGGTGCTCGACTCGCACTGGCACACCACGGTGGAGTTCGTTGTCGCCGCCCAGCCGGTCCGGGCGGGCCTGTTCACCTCGGACGAGCTGCCGCGCGGGATGTGCCGGATCCCGTATGACTGGCGCGGGCACCCGGAGCTGGCCCAGGCCATGGCCGCGCAGGCGGATCCGCACGGGACCTGGATCACCGCCATCGACGATCCCTGCCTGCCGGTGCACTACGCCACCGTCAACCTGTGGAGCTACCTGGGCCGCGGCCTGGACAAGCGGTGGGTCTCGGTCAGCACCGCGCAGACCGGCGAGACCGAGGACTTCCTCCGGGCCGGCCGGGCGCTGGGCGCGGCCATCGCGGCCACGAGCTGCTCGGTGCTGCTGATCGCGTCCGGCGCCATGTCGCACACGTTCTGGTCGCTGCGGGAACTGCGGGCGCACGAGGCCAGCGACCCGGCCCACATCAGGACCGCGGCGGCCCGCGGCGCCGACGCCGAGCGGATCGCCTGGCTGCAGGCCGGCGACCACACCCGGGTCATCGAGACCATGCCGGACTTCCTGAAGTACCGGCCGGAGGCCAGGTTCGGGCCGTACCTGATGATGATCGCGGCGCTGGGCGAGGGGGCGGTGGCCGCGCCCGGCCGGGCCTACAGCGAGTACGAGAACTCGGTCGGCACCGGCCAGATGCATATCTGGTTCGACCGGCCCGCCGGGGGCTGGCGATGACACCGCCGGCGGAGCCGGCCATGACGGAGCACCGGCGGATCCTGCTGGACGGGGCGAGCGTGCAGGTCGTGCGGGACGGGGACGAGCTGGTGGCCGGGGACGGGCGCCGGGTGGCCGTCGCCGAGGCCGTGCACCTGCCGCCGTGCGAGCCGACCAAGATCGTGGCGGTGCACCTGAACCACTCCAGCCGGGTCGCGGAGTTCGGCGCCCGGCTGCCCGCCGCGCCCACCTACTTCCACAAGCCGGTCTCGGCGCTCACCGGCCACGGCGGCGCCGTGGTCCGGCCGGCCGGGTGCCAGTACCTGAACTACGAGGGCGAGGTCGCCATCGTGATCGGGCGCGCGTGCCGGGGGATCACCCCGGAGCAGGCCGGCGAGTACATCGCGGGCTACACCATCGCGAACGACTTCGGCCTGCACGACTTCCGTGACACCGATGCCGGCTCGATGCTCCGGGTGAAAGGCTCCGACACGATGGCGCCGCTCGGCCCCGGCCTGGTCACCGGCTGGGACTTCCGCGGCAAGCACCTGCGCACCTACGTCAACGGCGCGGTCGTGCAGCACGGGTCCACCGACGAGATGCGCTGGGACATGCACTACCTGGTGGCCGACATCGCCCGCACGATCACGCTGCTGCCCGGTGACGTGCTGCTGTCCGGCACCCCGGCCAACTCCCGGCCGGTCCAGCCGGGCGACGTGGTGGAGGTCGAGGTCGACGGATTGGGCCGGCTGAAGAACTACATCGTGGAAGGCCCGTTCGGCATCCCTGTGGACTACGGCGCCCAGCCGACCGCCAGCGAGGAGGTCCTCTCGACCGCGCTCGGCGGGGACTGGGAGTTCCGCGGCATCCGGCCTCCGGCCAGGAGCTGAGGCGCGATGCCCGCGATCCGGCCGTAACATCGACCCATGCCCCGCCGCTTCGCGATCGGTAGCGCCCAGGACCTGGTCCAGGCCGAGCGCGACATCCGGGCGCGCGTCGGCGACTCCGAGCTCGACTTCGCCGCGATGGCGGCGGTGTCGAACATCTACCGCGCGGCCAACGCGATCCGCAACCACATGGAGCAGCAGGTGCTCGCCGAGGAGGACCTGTCCTGGGCCGCGTTCACCGTGCTGTTCGTGCTGTGGATCTGGGGCGACCAGCAGACCAGGCACCTGGCGGCCGAGGCCGGGGTGACCAAGGGCACGCTGACCGGGGTGCTGAAGACGCTGGAAAAGCGCGGCCTGGCCCGCCGCCGCGGCCACGACGCGGACGGCCGGCTGGTGCTGGTGTCCCTGGAACCCAAGGGCCAGGACGTCATCGAGCGGCTGTTCCCCGCGTTCAACCGGGGCGAGGCCCAGGTCAGCGTCGGCCTCACCGGTCACGAGAAGGACCAGCTCGCGTCCCTGCTGCGGACGATCATCCGGACCGTCGAGGAAGACGACTAGCCAAGCTCGGATATGACTGCAGTTTCGGGTGCCATAACCCCCGAAACTGCAGTCGAATCGCGGTCAGTTGCCGTTCGCCTGGAAGTGCGCGACGGCGGCCTCGTCCCATTCCAGGCCGTTGCCGGGGACGGCGGGCAGGTGCAGGTGGCCGTCCCGGACCTCGAAGGGGCGGGCCAGCACGGGATGGGCCCAGTCCTGCCATTCGAGCCACTGCCCGGTCGGGGTGACCCGGAGCAGGTGCCCGGAGACCTCGGGGTACAGGTGCGAGGACATCGGCAGGCCGGTCACCTCGGCGATCGCGGCGGCCCGCAGCCATCCGGTCACCCCGCCGATCCGCATCAGGTCCGGCATCACCAGGTCGCAGGCCCGGGCGCGGATGGCCTCGTACATGGCCAGCGGGCCGTAGAAGTTCTCCCCGAGCATGACCGGGGTGGCCAGGTCCGCGGCCAGCCGGGCGTGACCGTCCAGGTCGTCGTAGCGCAGCGGCTCCTCGATCCAGCTCAGGCCCTCCGCGTCCAGCGCCCGGCACCGGTCCAGCGCCTCGCCGAGGCTGAGCCCCTGGTTGTAGTCCGCGACCAGCGTTACGTCGTCGCCCACCGCGGTTCTGACCCGGCGGACCGCGGCGAGATCATCGGCCGTTCGGTCCCTGCCGACCCGGACCTTCAGCGCGGTGAACCCGCCCTCGGCGAGCAGTTCCAGCGCCTCATCGGCGACCCGCTCCGGCGGGATGAGGCCCAGCCCGTTGCTGTTGTAAGCGGGGACCGGGGCCAGCGTGCCGCCTAGCAGCACGGCCAGCGGCAGCCCGGCCGCCTGGGCCAGCGCGTCCCACAGCGCGATGTCGAGCCCGGCCACCGCGGCCAGCGCCAGCCCCTGGTATCCGGCCAGGCCGAGCCAGCCGCGGGCACCGGCGTACGCGGCGGCGGGCGAGACCGGCTGGCCGCGCAGCGCGGCACCCATGTCCTCGAGCACCGTCCGCAGGGCGGCGGCGGCGCGGCTCAGGTAGGGCGCCAGGTAGCCGCGCCCGGTGATGCCCTCCCCGGTGGTCACGTCGATGAGCAGCAGCGGCCACCGGGAGAAGTCCCCCACCTTGGTCGCCAGCGGCCGCCGCAGCGGCACCACCACCGATCGCACCGTCACGTCCCGCACTGTCAGTTCAGTCACGTCAGCCTCCGAAGACCACGTCTAGCTCCCAAGACCGGCCGCCGGCGTCTCAGTTGGTGTCATGATGTACGTTGCGCGTGGTGGAGGTGAGGAGGCGTGCCGGTGGCGGAGACACCAGGGTCTCGCGGTCTGTACGGCTTCGACGCCCGCGTGGCCCACCCGGCCCGGGTCTACGACTACTGGCTCGGCGGGAAGGACAACTTCGAGGCCGACCGGATCGCCGGCGAGGAGACCATCGCCGCCTACCCCGCCATCCGTGCTTCTGCCCGGGCTAACCGGGCCTTCCTCGCCCGGACCGTGAGCTACCTGGCCGCCGACGCGGGCATCCGGCAGTTCCTCGACCTCGGCACCGGGCTGCCCACCGCCAGCAATACCCACGAGGTGGCCCAGTCCATCGCGCCGGAGAGCCGCGTCGTTTACGTCGACAACGATCCGCTGGTGCTGTCGCACGCCCGCGCGCTGCTGACCAGCAGCCCGGAGGGCGTCACCGCGTACCTCGACGCCGACCTGCGGGACACGGACCGGATCCTCGAGCAGGCGGCTGACACCCTGGACTTCGGCCGGCCGGTCGCCATCATGCTCCTGGCCATCCTGCACTACATCCCCGACCTCGCCGAGGCACGAAAGATCGTGGCCCGGCTGGTCGACGCCGTCCCGTCCGGCAGCTACCTGACCATCTCCCACGCGGCCAGCGACATCTCGCCCGAGGCGATGGCCGAGATGATCAGGCGGATGAACGAGCACCTGGCCGAGGGCAACCACGTGGGGCGCACCCGCGAGGTCGTCGCGAGCTTCTTCGACGGCCTGGACCTGCTCGACCCGGGCGTCGTCAAGGTCACCGAGTGGCGTCCGGACTCGGCGGTCGAGGCCGAGGGCCCGACCAGCCTGTGGGGCGGCGTCGCTCGCAAGCCCTAGCACCACCGTGGCGAAAACCAGTTGAACGACGTCGTGCTGTGACGGCATGGTGGTGTTGTCCCCAACCAAGAAGGGACGGTACTGACGGGGCAGGTGGGACCGAAGCGCAGCCCGGGGTCTGGCGCGCTTCTGCGAGGCGTTTCCGCGGAAACGTCCGCGCCGGTCTCGTCGCCCGTCCATCCGGGGGGTTCCCGTTCGTCGTCTTGATGACCGGCCAGACGGGCGAGGACGTAAGGACGTGATGACGATGATGATCTACGACATGACCCTGCAGCACCAGGCCGAGCGCAGGATGAGCGCGGCCGAGCAGCAGCGGGCCGACGAGCAGCTCGGCCGGATGGCCGCCCGGACGTCGGAACTGTGGCGGCGGGCTACCCGTCCGTTCCGGCCGACGGCGGGGCAGCGCCCCGGCTACGCCCGGGTGACGGCACCGAACGCCAGAGGATGATAAGCACGCTCGGCGTGGACGACGACGCGGCGATCGTCTACGTCATCAACGTTGCCGTCACGAGGTGACAACCGGCTGGGCGTTTCCGCGGAAACGTCCAGCCGAGCAGCGGCGGGCCCCCCGCCCGACCCGGGCGCTGCGCGGCCTGCGGGCCTCCGGTGTCACAATCGGCGGGTGACCGAATCCTCAGCCGAGACGACCGAGGAGATGCTGGCCCGGGTGCGGGCCAGCTTCGACCGCCAGGGGATGATGAGCACGCTC
>DAIOWL010000248.1:0-8740 GCA_036758545.1 Streptosporangiaceae bacterium
TGCGCCCGTACCCCGGGCTGGCCAGCCTGTGGCAGATGGTGGCCAGGTCGGCCTATACCCAGCTGCGTTACTCCCCGGCGGTGCTGGCCGGCACGCTCACCGGGCTGCTGTTCCTGTACGCCCTGCCGCCGGCCGGCGTAATCACCGGGCTGGCCGGCGTGCTGGCCGGCGGCGACGGGGCGGCCGCCGTCACGCTCGGCGCGGGCCTGGCCGGCTGGGCGCTGATGTCGCTGAGCTACCTGCCCATGCTGCGGCTGTACCGGCTGTCGCCGCTGCGCGCGCCCGGCCTGCCGCTGATCGCCCTGCTGTACGCGGCCATGACCGCGGACTCGGCCCGGCGGCACTATACCGGCCGCGGCGCGGAGTGGCGCGGCCGGGCGAACCTGCGATGATGAGCCGTGCGGATCATGGCAGATATGTAGGAGGGTGAGTACGTGACGATCAGCGTTCAGGGCGTGGTGGCCCGCGGTAAGGGCGAGCCAGTAGAGCTGACGACGGTCCTGGTGCCCGAGCCCGGGCCGGGGGAGGCGCTCGTCACCGTGCAGGCGTGCGGGGTGTGTCACACCGACCTGCACTACAAGCAGGGCGGCATCGGCGAGGACTTCCCGTACCTGCTCGGCCACGAGGCGGCGGGCGTGGTCGACGCGGTGGGCCCGGACGTGACCGACGTGGCACCCGGCGACTTCGTCATCCTGAACTGGCGCGCGGTCTGCGGCCAGTGCCGGGCCTGCAGCCGCGGCGAGCCGTGGTACTGCTTCAACACCCACAACGCGACCCAGAAGATGACGCTGGAGGACGGCACCGTCCTGTCACCGGCCCTGGGCATCGGCGCGTTCGTGGAGAAGACGCTGGTCGCGGCCGGGCAGTGCACCAAGGTCAACCCGGCCATCCCGGCGGCGACCGCGGGGCTGCTCGGCTGCGGCGTGATGGCGGGCATCGGCGCCGCCATCAACACCGGCGGGGTGACCCGCGGCGACAGCGTCGCGGTGATCGGCTGCGGCGGCGTGGGCGACGGCGCTGTCGCCGGCGCCTACCTGGCCGGCGCGCACACGATCATCGCGGTCGACGTGGACGACAGGAAGCTGGAGTGGGCACGCGGCTTCGGCGCCACCCACGTGATCAACTCGCGGAACGCCGACCCGGTCGCCGGGATCCAGGAGCTGACCGGCGGGAATGGCGCCGACGTGGTGATCGAGGCCCTCGGCCGGCCGGAAACCTACAAGCAGGCCTTCTACGCCCGTGACCTGGCCGGGACGGTCGTCCTTGTCGGCGTGCCGACGCCGGAGATGAAGCTGGAACTGCCGCTGCTCGACGTGTTCGGCCGCGGCGGGGCGCTCAAGTCCTCCTGGTACGGGGACTGCCTGCCCAGCCGCGACTTCCCGATGCTGGTCGACCTGCACCTGGCCGGCCGCCTGCCGCTGGACAAGTTCGTCTCCGAGACGATCGGCCTGGGCGACGTGGAAGAGGCCTTCGCCAAGATGGGCCGCGGCGAGGTGCTGCGGAGCGTCGTCACCCTGTGAACCACCCCGCGACCGACCCGGGTGCCGCGGGCCCCGCCACTCGCATCGCGATGTGGTCGGGGCCGCGGACCGTGTCCACCGCGCTGATGCGGGCCTGGGAGAACCGGCCGGACACGGCGGTCACCGACGAGCCGCTGTACGCCTTCTACCTGGACCGCACCGGCCTGGATCACCCAGGCCGGGACGCGGTGATCGCGAGCCAGCCCACCGACTGGCGGGTAGTGCTGGCTCAGCAGGCCAGCGGCCCGCTGCCCGGCGGCGCGGTGATCGGCTACGCCAAGCACATGACCCACCACCTGCTGCCCGAGGTGGACCGGGCCGCGCTGGCCCCGTTCCGGCACGCGCACCTGATCAGGGACCCGCGCGAGCTGCTCGCCTCCTACGCCAGGGTCCGGGCCGAACCCACCCTGGACGACCTCGGCCTGCGTCAGCAGGCGGAGATCTTCGAGACGTTCGGCGGCCCCGTGGTCGATTCCCGCGACCTGCTCACCGCGCCCGAGGGCACCCTGCGCGCGCTCTGCCAGGCGCTCGGCGTCCCCTTCGACGACCGGATGCTGGCCTGGCCGGCCGGCCCGCGGGACAGCGACGGGGTGTGGGCGCCCTGGTGGTACGCCGGCGTTCTAGCCTCGACCGGCTTCGCCCCTTACCGCCCGCCGGCCGCCCCGCTGCCCGCCCGCCTCGAGCCCCTCGCGGACCGGTGCCTGCCCTACTTCGACCGTCTCTACCACTACCGCATCACGCTGGCCGGAGGTCCCGATGCTGCAAGCGTTCGATGAGCGCAACCACGATCTGGTCGTCAACGTGGGCGGCAAGCTCACCCACCGCGACCGCGCCGGGGTGAGCCCGTTCGACTCGGCCGTCCAGGGCGGAGACGCGGTCTGGGAGGGACTCAGGCTGCACGACGGGAGGATCTTCCGGCTGGACGAGCACCTGGCCCGGCTGCGTGCCTCGGCCCGGGCGCTGGCGTTCACCCAGATCCCCTCCGACGAGCAGATCACCGAGGAGATCACGCGCACGCTCGCCGCCAACGGCATGCAGGACGGCGTGCACATCAGGCTCACCCTCACCCGTGGTATGAAGGTCACCTCCGGCATGGACCCGCGGCTCAACCAGGCCGGCCCGACGCTGATCGTGCTGGCCGAGTTCAAGGACCCGGTGTACGACGCGGCCGGCATCACGCTGATCACCGCGAGCGTGCGCCGCCCGGCGCCGGACTGCCTCGACCCGAAGATCCACCACAACAACCTGCTGCCGTCGATCCTGGCCAAGATCGAGGCGAACGTGGCCGGCGCCGACGACGCCGTGGTGCTCGACCACCGCGGCTTCATCGCCGAGACCAACGCCACCCACGTGTTCATGGTGACCGGCGGGCGGCTGGCCACGCCGACCACGGCATCCTGCCCGGAGGGCATCACCCGGGCCGCCGTGCTGGAACTGGCCGCCGCGGCCGGGATCGGCTGCGAGGTCGGCGACTACACGCTGACCCAGCTCTACAACGCCGAGGAGTCGTTCGTGACCGGCACCATGGGCGGCCTCGCCCCGGTCCTGTCCGTCGACGGCCGCACCATCGGCGACGGCACCCCCGGCCCGGTGACCAAGCGCCTCACCGCCCTCTACGCCGACCTCACCGCCACCGCCGGCACCCCCGTCACCTGATGTAACGCCGATTCCGGTGCGAGAAATTCGGGTAGCGGCGCTGCGCTGGACGTGCCCGCGTCCCGGCAGGCGGCGCTGGCTGCGTGCGGGAGCCGATTTTGCGCGCCGGGACGCGGTAGGCGTGGTCATGCAGGCGTGATGGGTTCTTGCAGTTCGGTGACCCACTTGTCTGGGTCGTCGGGGCATTCGAGGGTCAGCTCGCGGACGTGCCCGCTGCTGCGGTAGCCGTTCTCGTCGATCCACCGGGCCAGGATCTGGATAGTTGCCATGACGTTGTCCATGGGCCCGCGGTGCATGATCGTGGCTGCTTGCGTGATCTCGGGCAGGTCGGTGATCTCGAAGCCGTCGGCGCTGCCGGGGTCCGCGTCGACCGGCAGGGCGGCGTGGACGATCACCCCGTCGCCGTCCGGAACGTCTTCGTAGTAAGAGGTGGCTGGGCCTACCGGGGTCAGTCCTGCCTGGCCGAGCCGTTTGCCCAGCTCGCGGTATAGCGGCTGGATGACCGGATTAATGGACGCGGGCTCAAGGCGCGCGGCGGTTGCGGTGAGTTCTGCGACGCGGACGGCCGGGATCCGCTTGACCTGAATGTCGTCGACTGGCATGGCGCCCTCCAACGGAATTGGGCTATGCGGAGAATTTGGTGCCCAGGGTACCGGATCCTCCACGTAGGCCAGATACTCCGCGTTAATCGCAGCCGCTGAGCGCTGTCGTCGGCGCGTGAGTTCAGCCGCCGTTGACAAGAACGTCCAGATGTAACGGGCCCCGCAGGATTTGACGTCCCTCGCAGAATCGACTTCCCGCAGGACACAGCGTAACTCCTGTCGCGGCGGCATCTCCGTCAACAGACCGCCTCCTGCGCATGACCGGTAAATCCTCGCAAGCGCAGTGCGCGCACTGAATTTCTCATGATCCCGAAGGATTCTTAGTCTGCGCAGACTAAAAACCCTTCGCGATCATGGCGGAGACGCCTTTCCCGCGCCCATTTTCATGATCGCGACGGGTTTACTACCGCATGGAGTAGTAAACCCTTCGCGATCATGCGAAACAGCCATTCCGGAGGACCAGGACGAGACTCTTTGGGGCATACGGTTCGCATGTGACTAGTGAGGCTACTGAGGTCAGCGGGCTTTATCGCGGCTTCGTCACGGAACCGCCTCGGCCCGGCGGCGCAGCACGCGCCCGGCCCGTTCGGGTCAATTGGTCTTGATCGTCCCGTCCTCGAGTTGCAGGACGGAGTCGGCGATGTCGATGAGGCCGGGATCGTGCGTGGCGACCAGGGCGGTCACCCCCTCGGACTGCACCACGGTGCGCAGCAGCCGCATGATCTGCTTCGCCGTCTCCGAGTCGAGCTGGCCGGTGGGCTCGTCGGCCAGCAGTACCTGCGGGCTGCCCGCCAGCGCCCGGGCGATCGCGACCCGCTGCTGCTGGCCGCCGGACAGCTCGCCCGGCCGCTGACGAGCGTGCTCGCCCAGGCCGACGATGTCCAGCATGAGCCGGACCCGCTCCTCCCGCTCCTTCGGGGCCATCCCGGCGATCCGCAGCGGCACCCCGACGTTCTCCGCCGCGGACAGGATCGGGATGAGGCCGAACGACTGGAAGATGAACGCCACCGATGAACGCCGGAGCTCCATCCGCTCGTGGGAGGACATCGCGGTCACGTCCCGGTCACCGACCCGCACCTGGCCGCTGTCCGGCAGGTCGAGCCCGCCGACGATGTTGAGCAGCGTGGTCTTCCCCGACCCCGACCGGCCGCGCAGCGCCACCAGCTGCCCGGCCCGCACGCCGAACGACACGCCGCGCAGCGCCCGGGTGGCGGTGCGCCCGCTGCCGAACGTCCGGACCACGTCCGTCACCGCCAGCATGTCCGTGGCCACCACCGAGCTCACGACGGCTCCCGGCGATCCGGCCAGACGCCGATATGGTCGGGCTCGGCTTCCAGCCGTACCAGGTCGCGCAGGCCGAGGGGTTCGGTCATCTCGCGCGGCAGCTGCAGGCGGCCGGCCCGGTCCAGCACGGCGTACTCCACCGCGTGGTGCGCCACCTCGCCGTCGTCGCCGGTGGTCGCGCGCCGGTGGATCTCGGTGCTGGTCCGGCCGTCCCTGATCGCGACGACCCGGCGCACCACCGCGGACACCGCCGGGTCGTGCGTGACGATCAGCACGGTCACGCCCAGTTCGGTGTTCGCCCGCTGCAGCGCGCCGAACACCTCGGCCGCGGTCGCCGTGTCCAGCTCGCCGGTGGGCTCGTCGGCGAGCAGCACCTTCGGCTCGTTGACCAGCGCGGTCGCGATGGCCGCCCGCTGCTGCTCGCCGCCGGACATCTGGTCCGGCCGGCGGTCCAGGCAGTCACCCAGGCCGAGCAGGTCGAGCAAGTCAGCCGAACGGGCCTGGCGTTTCGCCTTCCCGCCGCCCGCCAGCCGCATCGGCAGCTCGACGTTCTGCCGCGCGGTCAGGTACGGCAGCAGGTTGCGCGAGGTCTGCTGCCAGACGAAGCCCACCACCTGCCGCCGGTAGGCCAGCCGCTGCCGCGCGTTCATCGCGGCCAGGTCGTTGCCCGCCACCCGGACCGAGCCCGCGGTCGGCGTGTCCAGCCCGGCCAGGATGTTCATCAGGGTGGACTTGCCGCTGCCCGACGCCCCCACCAGCGCGACGATCTCGCCCTCGGCCACCAGGAGATCGAGCCCCTGCAGGGCCTGCACCTCGATCCCGGCCGCGATGTAGATGCGGACCAGGCGGTCGCACACGATCAGCGAGCCCGCGCCGAAGTCGCGATGCTGCCGTGACGCCTCCGCGCCCAGGTCCGCGATCCTGGTGGCCATCTATCCTCCCTGCCTACTAGTGTGCCCGGAGCATGCCGGAGACGTCGCGGCGGCGTAGCGACCGGGCCTCCGCGGCCAGCGCGGCCAGCGCGAGCACGGCGATGATGACGGCGGGCAGGGCGAGCGCGAGCGCGTCCGGCTGGAGCCGGACCGGGATGCTGGTGCCGGTGAACGCGGACAGGTCGATGGCCGAGCCGATCACCAGCGGCAGCGCGATCGCGCAGGCCACGCCCGCCGCGATCGCGGTGAGCAGGGCCGGCATGGCCTCGGCCATGACCAGGCCGGCCGTCCGCTCGTGGCCCATGACGGTGAGCCGGGCCAGGGTTATCCCGCGCTCCGCGGACCCGAGCGCCAGGGCGAGGATCACGACGAACAGCCCGAGCGCGGCGGCGGTCGCGATGGTGAGCGTGATGAGGAGCCCGGCGCCGTGCTGGAGCGGCGAGCTGGCCAGCGAGGCCAGCACGCCGGTGCGGAACGTGATGACGCTGCCCGGGATCACCCGGTCGGCCACCGCGGTCAGCTGAGTGTGGTCGATCGCGGAGCCGGTGGCCAGGATCAGGTTGGGCGCGGGTGCGCCGGCCGGCCCGGGCAGCCTGAGCAGCGGCATGATCACGAACGGGCCGCCCGCGAGCTGGGCGGGGGTTTCGCTCACGGTGCCCACGACCCGGACCGTGAGCGGTTCCGTCGCGGACAGCGTGTCGAGCTGGATCGGCCGGGTGCCGAGGATGGCGGCGGCCGACGGTGACGCCAGCACCGGGACCACGGCGCCGCCGGGCAGCACCCGGTTCGGCGCGGCGGCGCCGATCCGGCCGGCCGGGAAGGGCGGGAACGGGGTGCCGGCCACCACGGCGGCGTAGCTGGCCGGGTCCACCGCGGATACCGAGATCGGCTGGCCGAACGAGGTGAACCAGCTGGTGTTCCAGACCTCGGTGGCGTGCCGCACGCCGCGGACGGCGCCGATCGCCGTGACCGCGGCGGGGGAGATCGGCCCGGAGCCTGGGCCGGCCTGGATCATCACGTCCGCCCCGGCGACGTGCCAGGAGGCGGTGGTCTCACCGCGGGCGATGCCCTGGCTGATCATCCCGGCGAAGGTGGCCAGGCTGAGCGTGAGCACGAGCGCGAACGCGGGCAGCGCCCCGGTCAGCGTGGACCGGGCCGCCCGGGACAGCGCGACGAAGCCGGTGGCGCCCGTCCCGCGGGCGAACAGCGCCAGCAGCCCGCGGATGATCAGCGGATAGAGCCGCAGCATGACCACGACGACCGGGACGGCGACCAGGACCGGCACGATGGCGAGGTACAGGTCAATTCCGAACCCTGATCCGCCGGCCGGCACGCCCTGGTCGTGCAGGACGACCAGGCCGGCCACTGACGCGGCGATCGCCGTGACCTCGGCGACCGGACGGCGCCAGGGCCGGGCGGGGCCCGCAGGCCGGGTCTCGGCTGTGGTGATCAGGGCCGGGTTGGCCGGCGGGGCCGGCCTGCGGTGCTGCCACACCGCGATGACCGGGGGTCCGGCCAGCGCGGCCAGGATGGCGATCGCGGCCAGCGGCCAGCCGGCCGAGGCGCCACCGCCAGGGACGACGGCGACGGCCAGGCCCGCGCCGATCAGCACGCCCGGCCCGGCCGCGACCACCGCGCCGCGCAGCGTCAGCCCGGCCACCTGCCCCAGCGATCCGCCCCGGGCACGCAGGACGGCCAGCTCGCCCTGGCGGCGCGCGACGAGCATACGGGCCGCGAGCAGGATCACCGCCACGCCGACCACGACCAGGCTGACGAACAGGAGCAGGAGCACGGTTTCGACGGCCGCCTGGGTGCCGAGGAACAGGGCCAGGTCCTGCAGGAGCGGCGAGCTGACCGTCAGCGAGTCCGCGGCGGGCGCGAGCGCGCCGGTCAGCGTGGGCGTGACCGCGGTGGCGCGGTTCAGCGCGTTGTACAGCCCTTGCACCTGGTCCGCGTTCACGCCGCCGATGGTGAGCGGGAACTCGAGCTGCAGCGCGAGGCCGGTGCCGCCGAACGCAGTCTGGAACGCGCCGAACTGGTCCGGGTCCGCGATGACCCCGCCCGCCCAGAAGAGCGGCGATGCGGGCGTGGTCTGCTGGAGGGCCGGCCTCACCAGGTTCGTGTCCTGCTGCCAGAAGGTCGCGCCGGCGTCGCGTTCTCGCACGATGCCGGTGACGAACAGCGTGAGCGGGCCGGACGGGGCGGCCAGCGTCAGCCGGCTGCCCGGGTGCATCCCGAACCGCGCGGCCGTCTGCGTGGTAGCGGCCACGCCCACGTCGCCGGACGGAACGCGGCTGCCGCTGAACGTGCCCGCTACCAGCTGCGCGTGCCCGGTGAGTGAGGTGCGGTAGGAGACCTCAAGCTGGGGTGGGGCTCCGGCCTGGGCCCTGGCCGCCGCCCCGGCCGCGACGCGGATCGGCTTTGCGGTCAGGCCGGCCCATTCGCCGGCCGCGAGCGGGAGCGGCGTCGCCCGCAGGCCGTAGCCGACGTCGCTGAGCGCCTGGGGGAGTACGTTGTCCAGGTTCTGCCCGGGCCGGATGGGCTGGAGCGAGCCGGAGAAGGTCTCCCAGGACGCGGTGACCTGGACCGTCTTGGTCGTGTTGGGGTACCCGGCCAGGGTCTGGTGCAGCGCCTGGGTACGCGTGTGCAGGCTGAGCGCGGGGCCGGCCAGCGCGGCGAAGACGCACCAGCAGACCAGCAGGGCGAGCGCGAGGGCACTGCCGACCGCGGTCCCCACGGTCCGGCT
>DAIOWL010000249.1:0-8737 GCA_036758545.1 Streptosporangiaceae bacterium
CGGGGGCGGGGACGATGCGCGACCGCAGGTATTCGCCGAGGCCCTTGGCCTGGGCGTCGGGGCGGGTGGTGCCGGACACGCCGGGGGCGAGCAGGCCGTGGATGACGAAGTTGACGGCCAGGAGGTTCGGCAGTTCGTAGCGGTCGATTTCGAGGCCGGCTGCTTCGGTGAGAAGTTCGCGGAGGCGGTCTACGCTCAGGTAGCCGGCTAGCCACGCGTACGCCTCGGGGCTGACGGCCCACAGGCCCACGTTGGCGGCGCCGCCCTTGTCGCCGGACCGCGCGCCGCACAGCCGCCCGAGCGGTACGTCCCGGAACGGGCCGGCCCACGCCGCGGAAACGGCGGGCTGAGCGCGGGGGACGGGTGCGGGCGCGGGGTGGGAAAGATCGGATGTATGCCGAACGGCCTGGGTTTCACCGTCCGGCAGATGGACCTGCTGCGTGACCACGGCGGCCGGGATCACCGCGGGCCAGTAGACGCCGAACGCGCTGGCCGCGGTGGGCGGTGTGGTGGTGTGGAAACCGGCGTAGCCGGCCAGCGCGAGCTCGACCGCGGCGTTGGAGAACGCGCGGCCTACCTTGCGCTCGTCGGTGTCCTTGACGGTGATCCGCAGGTGCGCGGTGGCCTGCTCGTTGGTCGGCGCGTCCGGGTGATCGAAGCGGAGCAGGCGGACGTCGAACTCACCGAACTGTTCGGTGCCGCCGAGCACTTCGGTCAGCAGGGCGACGGCCTGCTCGGCCTTCTCCTCGATGTCCAGGCCGGTTAGCACCATCGTGGTGGTGTTGCGGTAGCCGCCGAGCATGTTGAGCGCGACCTTGAGGGTGTCCGGTGGCGGGCTGCCCCGGGTCCCGGTCAGCGCGACCCGGTCCGGGCCCTGGAGCGTCAGCCGGATGGTGTCGAAATGCGCGACGACGTCGGGGTTCAGGTAGGCGGGCTCGCCGATCTCGTAGAGCAGCTGGGCGGTGACGGTGCCCGTCGAGACGACGCCGCCGGTGCCGTCGTGCTTGGTGATGACGCTGCTGCCGTCCTCGGCGACCTCGGCGATCGGGAACCCGGGGTAGCGGCGGTTGGTGATCTCGGCCGGGAAGCTGTAGTTGCCGCCGGTCGCCTGCGGGCCGCACTCGATGACGTGCCCGGCGGCGACCGCGCCGGCCAGGGCGTCCCAGTCGTCCCGGCGCCAGCCGTGCCACCAGGCGGCGGGCCCGGTGACCAGGCTCGCGTCGGTGACCCGGGGGCAGACCACCACGTCCGCGCCGGCCTGCAGCGCCGCGGTGATGCCCCAGCCGCCGAGGTAGGCGTTGGCGGTGACCACGGGCAGGTCCGCCTTGGCCAGCGGGACCCCGGTGTCGAGGTTGACGAGATCGTGGCCCGCGGCCTGCAGGTCGCCGAGGACCGGGATCAGGTCGTCGCCGGTGAGATAGGCGACGCTCGCGTTCAGGCCGAGCCGGCCGGAGAGTTCGGTGAGCTTCGCGGCCAGGCCCGCGGGGTTGAGGCCGCCGGCGTTGGCGACGACCTTGACGCCCCGCTCCAGGCAGGTCCCGAGCACCTCCTCCATCTGCCGCAGGAACGTGGTCGCGTAACCCAGGTCAGAGTCCTTCTGCCGCGCCTTCCACAGGATCAGCATGGTCAGCTCGGCCAGGTAGTCGCCGGTCAGCACGTCGACCGGGCCCGTGAGCATCTCCCGGGCGGCGGCGAGGCGGTCGCCGTAGAAGCCGGAGCAGTTCGCGATGCGTACCGGCCTAGTCATCTGCGGACCTCCGTGGGGGCCGGCCGGTGCCCGCCGTGCCCGCGAAGGCCTGGGCGATCGCCATCCACTCGATGGCCGCCGGGCCCTCGATGTCCAGGGCCAGGTCGTTGCGGTGCCTGCGCTGGGTGACCAGCAGGCAGAAGTCCAGCGCCGGGCCGCTTATCCGGTTCTCCGCCCCGTCGGGACCCCACGTCCAGGCGGTGCCATCCAGGCCTTCGAGCTCGACCCGGATCTCGACCGCGGGCACGCTCTTGCCGTGCACGGCGTAGCTGAACGGGCGGGCGCCGACGCCGATGTGCGCGACGTGGCGCAGCCGGTCCGTGGGCTCACGGGTGACGCCGAGGGCATCGGCGATGTCCTGGGTGTGCGCCCAGGTCTCCATGATCCGGGCGGTCAGCGACGACGCGGCGCTCATGGCCGGGCCGAACCACGGCAGCCGGGCTCGGGGTTCAAGGTTTTTGAACGTGTTCAACAACTCGGCCCGGGCCGTGTCGAACCAGCCGAGGAGCTGGGAACCGCTGAGGTCGCGGAACCGGACGGCGATCGCGTCCGGGTTGATGCCGCCGCTGGCTTCGGCCTCGGCGAGTTCGGCCTTGAACTGCTCGGGGCGGAGCGCGGACTGGACCGTGACCTCGTCGAAGTAGGCCAGGTGGCTGATCTGGTCGGCGATGTCCCAGCCCGCCGCGGGTGTGGGCGTGTGCCATCCGGCCTCGTCCAGCCCGGCCACCAGCGCGCGGGTGACCGCGGACTCGGCGGCGAGGTCGGCGGCCAGCGCGGTCATGTCGGCGGGCACGTCACTGTTCTCCCGTTTCGAGTACCGCGAGGACCTGGCCGGTGCTGACCTGCTCCCCCGCCTTGGCCCGGAGTTCGGCCAGCACGCCGTCGGCGGGCGCGCTGACGGTCTGCTCCATCTTCATCGCCTCCAGCACCAGGATCGGCTGGCCCGCCGTGACCACCGCGCCGGGCTCGGCCAGCACCCGCAGGACCAGGCCGGGCATCGGGGCCAGCAGCGACCCGGCGGGCGCCAGCTTGGCCGGATCGCCGAACCGCGGGGTCTCGGACAGCGCGGTCGAGCCGTCGCTGGCGTCGACGTAGGTGTCGGTGCCGACGCGGTGGACCCGGTAGACGCGCCGGGTGCCGTCGATCTCCAAGTCGACCAGGTCCGGGCTGGTCCCGAGGACGAACGCCTGCAGGGCGACGCCGTCGACCTCGGCGTCGACGCGGTCTCCGCGGATCCGGTAGGTAACCTCACGGGGCTCGCCGGCCGCGGTGTAGCTGACGCGCTGCGGGGCGGAGAAAACGTTGCGCCAGCCGGACGGCATCGTGCCGAGCACCGGCGTCTCGGCGCGGTGACGCGCCTGCCGGGCGAGGGCCGCGGCCAGTGCGTGGGCGGCGGAGGGTCTGGCGGCGCCAGCGACGAGGGACGCGGGGTCGTGGCGGGTCAGGTAGCCGGTGTCGGTGCCCCCGGCCAGGAACTCCGGCTCGCGCAGGATCGCGACGAGCAGGTCGCGGTTGGTGGTCATGCCGTGGATCGCGGCCTGGCCGAGCGCGCGGGCCAGCTGCCGGGCCGCGTCGGCCCGGGTGGGGCCGTGCGCGATCACCTTGGCCAGCATCGCGTCATAGTGCGGGCTCACCGCCGAGCCGTCGCGGAAGCCGGTGTCGACCCTGATGCCCGGAGCCGACGGGAAGGCGAAGCGGTGCAGGGTCCCGGTCGTGGGGACGAAGCCCGCGGGTACGTCCTCGGCGTAGAGCCGGACCTCGATCGCGTGGCCGCTGATCCGCGCCTGGCGGGCCGAAGCCGGCAGCGGCTCGCCTTCGGCGATGCGCAGCTGCAGTTCCACCAGGTCCAGGCCGGTGACCTCCTCGGTGACCGGGTGCTCGACCTGGAGCCTGGTGTTCATCTCCAGGAAATAAAAGCCCCCGTCACGGTCCAGCACGAACTCGACGGTGCCCGCCCCGGTGTACCCGATCGCCCAGCCGGCCGCGACGGCCGCGGCGGTCAGCGCGTCGCGAAGGTCATCGTCGACGGCCGGGGACGGGCACTCCTCCACGATCTTCTGGTAGCGGCGCTGGATCGAGCACTCGCGCTCGAACAGGTGGACCACGTCGCCGTGGGCGTCACCGAGGATCTGGACCTCGACGTGCCGGGGGTCGGTGACGAACCGCTCCAGGAACACGGTGCCGTCGCCGAACGCGGAGGCCGCCTCGCGGCGCGCGCTGCTCACCGCCTCGGCCAGCTCCGACGGGTCGGCGACCAGCCGCATACCGCGGCCGCCGCCGCCAAAGGCCGCCTTGACCAGCAGCGGGAAGCCAACGGCCGCGCCCGCGTCGGCTAGATCGGTGGTGTCCGTGACGGTGGCGCTGGGCAGGACGGGCACGTCCGCCTCCGCCATGATCGCCTTCGCCCGTACCTTGTCGCCCATCGCCTCGATGGTCTCGGGCCGGGGACCGACAAAGGTCAGCCCGGCGTCGGCGCAGGCCCGTGCGAACCCGGCGTTCTCCGAGAGGAACCCGTAGCCGGGGTGGACCGCGTCCGCGCCGGCGGTCGCGGCCGCCGCGACGATCAGGTCGCCGCGCAGGTAGGTGTCGGCGGGCGCCGCGCCGGGCAGCCGGACCGCCTCGTCGGCCAGCGTGACGTAGGGCGCGGCGGCGTCCGGGTCGGAGTAGACCGCGACGGTGGCGATGCCGAGCGCGTGCGCGGACCGTATGATCCTGGCCGCGATCTCGCCGCGGTTGGCGATGAGAAGCTTGGTAATAGCCCTGTTCACTGGCATGGCACCCGCATCACATCCGGAAGACGCCGAAGCCGCGGCGGCCGGCCACGGGGCCGCTGTGCACGGCCGACAGGGACATGCCGAGGACGGTCCTGGTGTCGCGCGGGTCGATGATGCCGTCGTCGTAGAGCCGGGCGGTGACGAAGAAGGAGTGCGACTCGGCCTCGATCTGGGCCTCGATCTCCGCGGTGCGGGTCCGGTCCGCCTCCTCGTCGAACGGCCGCCCGGTGGCCGCCGCGGACGCCCGGCCGACGATCGACATCACCCCGGCGAGCTGGGCCGCGCCCATCACGGCGAGCTTGGCTCCCGGCCAGGCGAACATCAGCCGGGGGTCGTAAGCCCGCCCGGACATGCCGTAGTTGCCCGCGCCGAACGAGGACGCCATGTTGATCGTCAGGTGCGGGACCGCCGAGTTGGTCACCGCGTTGATCATCTTCGCGCCGTCCTTGATGATGCCGCCCTGCTCGTAGCTGGCGCCGACCATGTACCCGGTCGTGTTCTGCAGGAATACCAGCGGCGTGTCGGTGGAGTTGGCCAGCAGGATGAACTCGCTGGCCTTCTTGGCCTCCTCGCTGAACAGCACGCCCCGGTGGTTGGCCAGCACCCCGACCGGGTATCCGTGCACCCGCGCCCACCCGGTCACCAGCGAGGTGCCGTACAGCGGCTTGTACTCGTCGAACTCGGAGCCGTCCACCACGCGGGCGAGGACCTCGCGCGGGTCGAACGGCACCTTCACGTCCGCGGACACGATGCCGAGGATCTCGTCCGGGTCGTAGCGGGGGTCGGCCGCGGGCCCCGGCGGCGGGCCGTGCTTGCGCCAGTTGATCCGGGCCATGATGTCGCGGCCCAGCCGGATCGCGTCGAGCTCGTCGACGGCGAAATAGTCGGACAGCCCGGACACGCGGGAGTGCATCTCGGCGCCGCCCAGCGACTCGTCGTCGGATTCCTCGCCGGTCGCCATCTTCACCAGCGGCGGGCCGCCGAGGAACACCTTGGCCTGCCCGTCCACCAGGACCGCGTAGTCGCACATGCCGGGCACGTACGCGCCGCCGGCGGTCGAGTTGCCGAAGACCAGCGCCACGGTGGGAATCGCGAGCCCGGACAGCTCGGTGAGCTCGTGGAAGATCCGGCCGGCCGGGACGAACAGGTCGGCCTGCGTCGGCAGGTCCGCGCCGCCCGACTCCACCAGGTTCATCACCGGCAGCCGGTTGACCCGGGCGATCTCCAGGGCCCGCAGGGTCTTGCGCAGCGAGTACGGGTTCATCGCGCCGCCGCGCACGGTCGCGTCGTGCGCGATGATCACGCACTCGACGCCGGAGATCACCCCGATCCCGGTCACGATGCTGGCGCCGACGGTGAAGCCGGTGCCCCACGCGGCCAGCGCGGACAGCTCAAGGAACGGGCTGTCCGGGTCGACGAGCAGCTCGATCCGCTCCCGGACCAGCAGCCGGCCCCGGTCGCGGTGCCGCTGCTGGTAGCGCTCGCCGCCGCCCGCGATGGCCTGCTCGAGCTGCTTGCCCAGCTCGTCGAGGAGCGCGAGCTGGGCGGCCCGGTTGGCGCGGTAGGTCTCGCCGTCCGGGTCGACGTGGGAGGTGAGGACCGGCACGCGGTCAGCCCTCCTCGTAGTATTTTGAGTGCTCGGAGCGCACGACGTTCTTCTGGATCTTGCCGGTGGAGGTCTTGGGCAGCTCGCCGACGAGGATGACCGCCTTGGGCACCTTGAAGCCATCCAGCCGTTGTTTCAGCGCGCCGATCAGCCCGCCGGGGTCGATCGTCTGACCGGGCTTGGGCACGACAAACGCGGTGATCGCCTCGCTCCAGCGCTCGTGCGGCAGGCCCACCACGACCGTTTCGGCTACCCGCGGGTCGGCCGCATAGATCGCCTTCTCCACCTCGATCGAGGCGACGTTCTCCCCACCACTCTTGATCACGTCCTTGTGCCGGTCGGTGAACCACAGCACGCCGTCGTCGCCGAAGTAGCCCACGTCGCCGGAGTGGAACCAGCCGTGCGCGAACGCCTGGTCGGTCGCCTCCTCGTTGTGCAGGTAGCCCGACATCGTGCTCGGACCGCGGTAGACGATCTCGCCGGCCTCGCCGGGCGGCAGCAGCGCGCCGTCCGGCCCCATGATCGCGACCTGGACGCCGACCAGCGGGGTGCCGACGGCGCCGGTGTGGGAGAGCTGGTGCTCGGGCCGGAACAGCGTGGTGCACGGGCTCATCTCGGTCTGCCCGAACAGCAGCGCGAAGTCGCAGCCGAACCCGGTCAGGCTTCGACGAATCAGGTCGTCCGGCATCGGTGCCATCGCGTAGACGGCCCGGCGCAGGCTGGACAGGTCATACTCGGCGAAGGCCGGGTGGTCCAGCATGGCGCGGTACATCATGGGGAGGCCGAAGATCTGGGTGATCTGCTCGTCCTGGACCAGGTTGAGCAGAGCCGCCGGGTCGAATCCGCGCATGACGTAGATGGTCGCGCCGACCATGACCGCGGGCGTGCAGAAGGCGTTCAGCTGCGCGGTGTGGAACATCGGCATCATCGCGGCGAACCGGTCGTCGAAGCGCCAGCCGGAGTCCAGCGCGCCGGACATCGACTCCAGGTAGATCGCCTTGTGCGAGCCGACGACGCCCTTGGGGAAGGACGTGGTGCCCGAGGTGTACAGGTAGCTCAGCGCGTCATTGTCATCGACAAAAGCCTGCGGCTCTTGACTGTCGTGGGCGCTGAGGCTTTGGAGATCGCGGGGAACGACGATCACGTCGGTGACCTCGGGCACCTTGGCCACGGCGTCCTGCATCGCGGTGACGAGCTGGGACTCAACCACGATGCCGCGGGCGCGCGAGTGGCCGAGCACGTAGGCCACCTCGTCCGGCCGCCAGCCCAGGTTGACAGGCACGCAGACCACGCCGAGCTTGGCGCACGCAAAGTAGACGGCGAGGAAGTCGGCGCTGTTGCCGGAGGCCAGCGCGAGCGCGGCGCCGCGCTCGTACCCCAGGCCGGCCAGGCCGTGAGCGAGCCGGTTGACGTAGGCGTTGAACTCGGCGTACGTGAGGCGGCGGTCGCCGTCCACCACCGCGAGCTGGTCCGGCCGGCTCGCCGCGGTTCGGGTCAGGCTGTCGCCGACGTTGATCCGGCCGATGAGGTTACGCGCGAGGTCCACGGCGGCTCCTCTTGGTACGAGTCTTAGTACGAGCGGGGCAGGCCCAGGCTGTGCTGGGCGACGTAGTTGAGGATCATCTCCCGGTTGACCGGAGCGATGCGCAGCAGCCGCGCCAGGCCCCAGTAAGGAATCAGGCCGTACTCACTGGCCAGGCCGTTCCCGCCGTGCGCCTGGACGGCCGCGTCGACGGCGGCGATCGCGGCTTCGGCGGCGGCGTACTTGGCCATGTTGGAGGACTCCCCCGCGGGCTGGCCGTGGTCGTGCTGCCAGGCGGCCTGCCTGATCATCAGCGCGGCGAGCTCGGTCTCGATCTTGGCCTTGGCCAGCGGGTGCGAGACGCCCTGGTGGGTGCCGATCGGCTCGGCCCAGACCTTTCGCTCGGCGGCATACCGCGCCGCGGCGCCCAGGGCATAACGCGCGATCCCGACGCCGAGGGCGGCTCCGGTGATCCGTTCGGGATTCAGGCCGTGGAAAATCTGCCGGAACCCCTCCCCTTCCTCGCCGACCAGGGCACCCGGCCCGACCCGGACGCCGTCGAAATGCAGGGTGAACTGACGTTCCGGCAACAGCAGGTCGACCGGGAGCAGGTGCTTGTCCAGGCCCGCGGCGTCGGTCGGCACGATGAACGCGGACAGCCGGGCGCCGCGCTCATCCTGCCCGGTCCGCGCGACCACCAGCAGGGCCTGCGCCTCGTCGACACCGGAGATGTAGTACTTGGTGCCGTTCAGGACCCAGTCGGGGCCGTCCTTGCGTGCCGTGGTGGAGATGCGCAGGGTGTTCGAGCCCGCGTCCGGCTCGGTGATGGCGAACACCATCTTGGCCGCGCCGCTGGCCAGGCCGGGCAGCCAGGTCCCGCGCTGCTCGTCGGTGCCGAACTCGGAGATCATCTCGGCCGAGATCGCGGCCGACACGAGCAGCAGGAGCAGCGGCGTGCCCGCGGCAGCGATCTCCTCGCAGACCAGGGCGAGTTCGGTCAGGCCTCCCCCGCCCCCGCCGTATTCCTCCGGTATGTTGACGCCGATGAACCCGGCGTCCCCGAGGGCCTGCCACAGCTCGGCGCAGGG
>DAIOWL010000250.1:0-5334 GCA_036758545.1 Streptosporangiaceae bacterium
GCCTGGCCTGCGGCCCGGCCCGCCGCTACCGTCGCCGAAGCGGGCCGCCACGGCGGGTGGCTGCCTAGCAGCCGGGCCTGGCGTACCGCGGGCCAGGCCGACACCGCGGTCACGGCGGCCAGCACGGCCAGCGCACCAGGCAGGACGACCGTGAGGTCGAGCGACATGCGGCCCGCGGCGGGGAAGGCCTGCCGCGCCTCGCCCACCGGAGTCAGCGGGGACGCGAGCACCGCGATCAGTACCGCCATCACCGTCCCGGCCGCGCCGATCAGCAGCGTGCGCAGCAGGTCCAGCAGCACGAACTCGCGGGGCCTGACGCCGAGCGCCGACAGGGCGTGCTGATCGGCTCGTTCGGCCGCCGTCTGCCGGGCCATTGCCTGCCCGATGACCGCCAGCGCGGCCAGGGCGGCCAGGCCGGTCAGCACGTACCAGCCGACGACCTGCGGGCGGATCGAGGCCTGTACCGCCTCGGCGCCCGCGTCCAGATCGGAGGTGCCGTAGCTGCCCAGCGGGCGGAGTGCGCCATCGAAGCCGGCCAGGTCGGCGTCCCCGTGCGCCAGCCGCACATAGTAGGTCCACAGCAGCGCCACGCGGTGATTGAACGCCGCGGCGTACGCCGTCGTCGCGAAGAGGTCGTAGTGCGGGCTGGCACCCGCGGGGAACTCGCTCTCGGTGACGACGATGCCCACCACCCGCAGCGCGGGACGCAGAGCCGGGGACGGCTTGACCTTGGCCCCTTCCAGCTCGGCCTGCGTGCCCAGCTGCGGGCGGAGGACCGAGCCGATGCGCACGCCGTTGTCCCGGGCCAGAGTGAAGGACGCCAGCACCTCGCCGGGGTCCGACTGGCGGGGCATCCGCCCGGACAGCAGCGTCATCATCCGCGGCAGCTGCCCCGGCGGCACCTCGTTGACCAGGAAGTTTCTGAAGTCGATCGGCGTCTGGCAGGATGCGCAGCCGACCGTCTCGTTGTAGGTCACGACCGCCGGTGTCACCGACGTAACGTGAGGCAGCCTGCTCAGCTGCGGCAGCTTCTTCGGGCTGTACACGATGACGTCGTAACCGTGCCTGGCCACGAACCCGGGAAACGCGTCCGCCGTCCGGTGCCCGGCGGACGCCGTGGTCAGGACGAACCCGCCGGCCACGGCCACCAGGATGCTGAGCGCCAGCCAGGATTTCCATTGCCGGCGGAACCGGCCGCGGAGCACCATGACGATAAGCCCCACGGCCACCTCCCCTGTGTACTCATCCCAGGGTCGCGCCTGACCGGGCGGATCGCCAAGGTGGCCAGCCACCGGCGTCTGCCAGGTGGTAGCACCACCGTCAGCTGCCGGCGTTATCCGGGACCGGTGCCGTGCTCAGCTTCAGCTCCGAGCTGTGATAGGCGGCCCGGTCGGCCAGTTCGGGGCTGTACCGGGTGATGATCTGCCGGACCCGCAGCGCGGCCGGCGGTCCGAGCAGGTCGTAGCACCCGATGAACAGCTCGCGGGCGTCCGCCCGCGGCCAGCCCCCGGGCAGCAGCTCCGCGGGCAGATCCGGGTCCAGGGCAGGAAACGCGCGCCATTCGTCCATGACCCGGGTCCGGGCGATCAGCGCGTCGGTCGGCGGCACCCGCCCGGCCACGGCCGCGTCCCGCAGCTGGCCGGCAAAGGCGATGAAGCACTCATACCGTCGGCGCAGCCCGTCCAGGTCCCAGGCCCGGGCCGGGATCTCGCCGTCGGCCGGCACCGAGCTCGCCCGGAACGCGGTGCCGGTGGTGATGTCGAGGTCCTTCAGGTACCCGATCACCTCGGCGGCGTGATCGCGCGGCGACACCCACAGGCCGTCGTACAGCGGCGCGAACCCGCGCCAGCGCAGCTGCTTGCGCAGCGCGTCGCGGGCGGCCCGGTTGTCCTCGGGGATGGAGAACGCGACCAGCGACCACATCCCGTCCCATGGCTGGCTGGCCGCGCCGAAGGAGAAGATCCGCCGCGCGCCGTCGTCCAGGATCCCGGCCGCCCGCGAGCTCAGCCGGGAGAACGTGCGGCGGCCGGCCTTGGACGTGACCAGCAGCCCGTTGCGGGTCAGTCGGCTCAGCGCGGCCCGGGCCGCCGAGTCGCTGACGCCGAACTCGGCCAGCAGCGCGACGATAGCCGCCGAGGGCAGCGGCTCGGTCCGCTGCCACCAGTAGTCACCGAGCAGGGTCAGCAGCAGCCGCGGCGGCCGCTGCGCGGCGGCGACAGGCGACGTCCACGGCTCGGACGGCGCGGAATCCGCCAGCCCGGCCGAAACAGTGCTGCTCACCTGACGAGAATAACTTCGGGGCTTCAATGCCGAGGAACCGGAAGCAGTTGTGCCACGTGATGTCCTCGAGTTCATCCGCGGCCAGCCCCATCGACCGCAGCGTCCGGCCGGCCGGCTCCTCCCGCGGCATCGCCGGGAAATCGGACCCCACCAGCAGCCGGTCCGCACCCAGCATGTCGACGAGGTACCTGATGGCGCGCCGGTCGAATACCAGGGAGTCGTACCAGAACCGGCGGGCCAGCTCGGCCGGCCCGGCCGCTCCTGCCCACGGTGCGGCCTCCGGCCCGCGCTCGCCGGGCGGTTCCTCGTTCCAGGTCCGGCCCCAGAACCACTGCGCCCGGGTCAGCATCAGCGGGAACCCACCCGCCGCGTGGCTGAAGGCCAGCCGCAGCGACGGATACTTCTCCGCCACCCCGCCGGTGATGATCGCGGCCGCGGCGAGCGATCCCTCCACACCGACGCCGAAAGTCGCGACGGCCGGGCCAGGCAACCGGTCAGAAGGAGCAGGCATCGCGTGCACGAAGACCGCCATCCTGAGCCGTTCCGCTTCGGCGAAGAACCCGCCGAACCGGGGGTCGCCGAGCGACACCCCGCCCACGTTGGACGCGATTTCCACGCCGGCCAGCCCGAGGCCGGCGATCCCGGCCAGCTCACTGGCGGCCAGGTCGGGATCCTGCAGCGGTACCGTGCCCAGGCCGTAGAACCGCCCGGGGAAAGCCGCGCACAACGAAGCGATGTACTCGCTGACCCAGCGGGCCAGGTCCTGCCCGGGGCCGGCCGGCAACGCGTAGTTCAGCAGCGGCGGAAACGGCGAGATCACCTCCGCGTCCACCCCGCTGGCCGCGCTCGCGGCCAGCCGCTGCTCGGCGTCGAACCAGACCGCCCGCGCCGTGAAGCGGACCCGGCCCGACACGAGCAGCCGCGCATCGGCCTCGGGGATCATGGACGGCCAGGAGGCCGGGTCACAGCCAGACGGGGCGGCCGGGAACGACCCCGGCATCACGTGCGCGTGCGCGTCGATCAGCACCGGAAATCACGCCCCCGGCACGATCGCGACGTGCACCGCTTCCTCGCCCGGAACCTCTCCGGCCAGCGTCTCGATGGCCCGCCCGATGTCGTCCAGGCCGAACGTGTGGGTGTGCATCCGCTCCAGCGGGAACCGCCCCGCCTCGATCAGCCGGATGGCCTCGGCATAACCGCGGGAGTCCACGCTGAACGCTCCGACCACGGTGAGGGCCCGGTTGACGATCAGGTCGGTGGATAGCTCGAGCGGCTGCCTGCCCTTCAGCCCGGCGAGCACCACCCGCCCTCCCCAGCGGACCGCGTTTAGCGCGTCCCTGACTGGCTGCGCAGCCATCGGCGTCAGGTCGAGGGCCACGTCGGTACCGGTCCCGCCGGTGATCTCCATCACCCGCTCGACGGTGTCCTCCGCTTCCACGTCGATCGTGTGGTCCGCGCCGAACTCCCGGGCCAGCGCCAGCTTGCCGGCGTCCCGGGCCAGCCCGGTCACGATGATCGTCCCGGCCCCGGCCGCCCGGGAGGCCAGCACCGCCGCTAGCCCGCGCTGCCCGGCGCCCAGGACGAGCACGGTGCTCCCGAGCTCCACCCCACCCAGATGGCAGGCCCAGCGCACGCCCGCGCCGAGTGGGTTGTACATCACCGCCACCTCGGCCGGGATGTCGCCGCGCACCTTGTGCAGGATCGAGTTCGGGTGCAGGTGGATGTACTCGGCGAAGCCGCCCCACAGGCCGAGCCCGCGCTCCGGCGGGTTGGAGCCGCCGTGGCTGCCGATCCGGTTCCGGCACGACATGTACCGCCCGGCCAGGCACAGATCGCAGGAGCGGCACGGGATGAGGATCTCCACCGCCACCCGGTCGCCGGGCTCGACGCCCCAGCGCGCCGCGGCCATCGAGCTGACCTCCTCGATGACCCCGAGCGGCTCGTGCCCGGGCACCATCGGCAGCCACTGGCTGCTCAGGTGGCCCTTGTACTGCTCCACGTCGCTGCCGCAGATCCCGCACGCCTCGACCCGCAGCAGCCCGCCGTCCTCCGGCCCGATCACCGGCCGGGGGAACTCTCTGATCTCGATCTGCCGCGGCCCGGTCTGCACCGCCGCCCGGATCATGTCAGCCAAGGTCGCCCTCCGAGGTGATGTCGAGCGGGATCAGCGGCGCCGGGCCGGCCGCCGCGCCCGCGTCCGGCGTGTACGCCCAGTACTTGGCCCGGGCGCCGCCGTCGACCACGAAGTCGCACCCGGTGATCAGGCGGGCGTAGTCGGACGACAGCCAGGCGACGCAGTGCCCGATGTCGGTGGGGGTGGCCGGCTCGCCCATCGGGATGTTCCCGCGCACGTCATACGTCCCGGTCGGCCGCCACCAGGTCGGCCGGTCCGGCCTGGGCGGCTGCGGTGGCCGCAGCTCGGTGCGGCCCTCGGCGCGCCACTGGGCCAGCAGTTCCGGGTTGTCCGGCCGCGGCGCGGTCGGGGTGAAGCTATTGACCCGGATCCCGTACGGCGCCAGGTCCATGGCGGCGGCGCGGACGAAGTTGGCCAGGCCGCCCTTGTGCGTGGCGTAGGCGATGAAACCGGAGGCGCCCTGCCACGCGTTCGAGGACAGGATCGAGACGATCGAGCCTTTGATGCCGCGCGAGATCATCGCCAGCGCTGCGTGCTTGGTAAACAGGAAGTTTCCGCTGACCGCGATGGTGATCGCGCGGTTGAAGGACGCCAGGTCCTCGTCCAGGATGTGGTTCGTGTGCAGCCAGGCCGCGTTGTTCACCACGATGTCGATCCGGCCCCAGGCGTCGAGCACCGCGGCGATGTTCGCCAGCACGTCGGCCTCGACGCTGACGTCGCCGGACAGCGCCAGCCCTTCTCCGCCGTTGCGTGCGATCCGCCGCACTGCCGCCTTCGAGGTCTCCATGTCCAGGTCGTTGCACGCCACCTTCGCCCCGTAGCGCGCCAGCGCCAGCGCGATCCCGCTGCCGATGTTCGGCCCGGCCCCGGTGACCAGCGCCACCTTCCCGTCCAGCGACACGTCCAACGGTTAACCCTCC
>DAIOWL010000250.1:5434-8728 GCA_036758545.1 Streptosporangiaceae bacterium
GGGCGTACCGCCGACATCCCGACAGGAACCCTGGGGCTCGCCACAGCACCCGGCCCGGCCAATTCGGTGCTGGTCATAAGACTTCCTCCAGGATCAGGGCACACGATATATGACACTTTCGACGACGAGAAGCGCGTGATATGAAAACTAAGGGCAGGCCGGTTTGTCGCGACGCCCAAGCCGGGCCAAGCCGGCCAACCCGGGCCAACCCGGGCCAACCCAAGGCCCAGCTCAAGGCCCAGGCCCAGACCCAGCCGAACCGGAGCCGGAGGAGCCAGATGATGAAGACCCGGGCGGCGGTGCTCCGCAAGGGCGGCCAGCCATGGGAAATCACCGAGCTGGACCTGGACGAGCCCAGGGCCGGCGAGGTCCTCATCCGGTTCGAGGCGGCCGGGCTGTGCCACTCCGACGAGCACATCCGGGCCACCGGCACCGCGCGCCTGCCGCTCGTCGGCGGCCACGAGGGCGCCGGGGTGATCGAGAAAACCGGTCCCAGCGTCACGCGGGTACAAGAAGGCGACCGGGTGGCCTGCTCCTACATCCCCGTCTGCGGCACCTGCCGGTACTGCTCAACCGGCCGCCAGAACCTGTGCGACGCGGGCAAGAATGCCGCCATCGGCTGCCTGGTCGACGGAACGTTCAGGTTCCATGACAACGGCGAGGACCTGGGCGGCATGTGCGTGCTCGGCACGTTCGCCGAGCGCGCCGTGATCTCCGAGTGGTCCTGCGTGAAGATCGAGGACGACATCCCGTTCGAACTGGCCGCGCTGGTCAGCTGCGGCGTGACCACCGGGTTCTGTTCCGCGACCAAAGCAGGCGACGTGCGCCCGGGCGACACCGTGGTGATCTTCGGCACCGGCGGCGTGGGCATGAACGCCGTGCAGGGCGCCAGGTACGCCGGCGGCAAGAACGTCATCGCGATCGACCCGGTGGAGTACAAGCGCGAGCAGGCGATGGAGTTCGGCGCCACCCACGCGTTCGCAGGCCCGGAGGAGGCCCAGGAAACCATCATCAACCTGACCCGCGGCCAGCTGGCCGACAAGGTGATCTGCACCGTCGGCGAGATGGACAACGAGGTGGTCAAGGCGGCCGTCAACCTGACCGGCAAGGCGGGCACGATCGTCATCACTGGCGTCGGCTACTACGACATGGTACTGCCCGGCGGCATCCTCATCGGCTACCACCGGCGGATGCAAGGCTCGCTGTTCGGCGGGGCCAACCCGCTGTACGACATCCCGATGATCCTGGGCCTCTGGCAGTCCGGCGACGTCAAGCTGACCGAGCTGGTCACCAGGCGGTACACGCTGGACCAGGTCAACGAGGGCTACCAGGACATGATGGACGGCAAGAACCTTCGCGGCGTCATCATCCACGAGCACTAGCAAGGAACCCGACACATGCCCTACCCCATACTCGACCCGACCGGCACCACCGCCACCGTCCCGCGAACCCCCCGGGCCCCCCGCGCGCCCCGTCGCCGGGACCTGCGCGGCGCCACCGTCGGCCTGCTGGTCAACACCAAGCAGAACGCCGCCCCGTTCCTGGACGAGGTGGGCCGGCTCCTCGTCGCAGAGCACGGCGCCAAGGCCACCATGGCCCGCACCAAGGTCAACTTCGCCGCGCCCGCGCCCGATGACCTGGTCAAGGAGATGACCACCGGCTGCGACGTCATCATCACCGGCATCGGCGACTGCGGCTCGTGCAGCGCCTCGGCCGTGGCCGACGGCATCGCGTTCGAGGCGGTCGGCCTGCCCGCCGCGGCGATCTGCAGCGACGCGTTCCGGGTCACCGCCGACGCGATGGCCGATCTCCGCGGCGCCCCCGGCTACCGCTACGCGACCACGCCCCACCCGGTCGCGGTGCTCACCCCCGACCAGGTTAAGCAGCGCGCCGCCCAGGTCCTCGACGACGTGATGAACCTCCTCACCGAGCCGGAATGACGCAGCCAACCCCGGATCCGGAAGAAGCCCAGGCCGCCATCGAGTACTGCTACGCCCAGGGCTGGTCCGACGGCCTGCCGCTGGTCCCCGCGTCACAACCGCTCATAGACAAGTTCCTCGCCACCACGAGCAAGGACCCGGACGAGGTCATCGGCGAACTGGAGCAGGTCGGCCGGAACTGCACCGTCTACCTGGCCGCCATCAACGCGGCCATGGCCGGCTGCCTGCCGGAGTACTTCCCGGTGGTGCTGGCCGCGTTCGACGCGCTGATGCGCGAGCGCGCCGCCCGCGGCGGCGGCTGGCAGTCCACCAGCGGACCCGCCCCGATGATCGTGGTCAACGGCCCGGTCCGGCACGAGCTGGGGTTCAACACGCAAGGCGGCGCGTTCGGCCCCGGCTTCCGGCCGAACGCCACCGTGGCCCGTGCCATCGGCCTGATCGTCCGCAACGCCTTCGGCGTCCGCCCGCACGTGCTCGAGCAGGCCACCCAGGGCCTGCCGGGCCGCTGGTCGATCTGCCTGGCGGAGAACGAGGAGGAGTCCCCCTGGCCGCCGTTCGCCATCGACGGCGGACAGCCCGCCGGGGTGAGCGCGGTTTCAGTGACGCTGCTGCGCACGTGCGAGTTCGTGGACAACCGGCACACCCCGGATCCCGAGCAGGTCCTGTGGGACGTCGCCGACACGATCTCGCGCACCGGCTCGCTGATCTTCCGCGACACCTCGGCGGGCGTGGTGTTCTGCCCCGAGCACGCGCAGATGCTCGCCGCCGCGGGCTTCACGAAACACGACGTCCAGGCCTGGCTGATGGAGCAGTGCGGTCGCACCGGCGCCGACCTGCGCCGGGCCGGGAAGAACGGGCTGCGCGGCATCGCCCGCTTCGCCGCCGCCGACACCAGTGCCGACGACACCTTCACCCGCATCCTGCCGTCGCCGCGGCACGTCCCGATCGTGGTGGCGGGCGCCCGCAATGCGGCGATCTCAATGGTGGTCCGGATCTTCGGCGAGTGGTCCGGCACGGCGACCAAGGTCACGAAATGATTGATACCGAACGGGCCGGGGAAATCGCCGCCACCCTCGCGGCTGACGGCTACCACCTGGCGGTCGCCGAGGCGGGCGACCGGGTCCGCGTCACGATCACCGCCGGCCCCGATGCCTGCGCCGACTGCCTGGTGCCGGAGAATCTAATGCGCGGTATCCTCGGCCGGGCGCTCGGCGTGCCCCAGGACGCAATCGACCTGGCTTATCCACCGACTCCCTCAGCACCCGAGAAGGAGAGGCCCTGATGTCCCCCAGGACCAGCCCCCCGTTCCGCGCCGACCACGTCGGCAGCCTGCTGCGTCCCCAGCGGCTCCTGC
>DAIOWL010000251.1:0-1860 GCA_036758545.1 Streptosporangiaceae bacterium
GGCGCTGCGCGGCGAGGTGGCTGAGGCGGCTCGCGTGCTGGCGCGGCTGGGGCTGGTCACCGCGTTCGGGCACGTGTCCGCCCGGGCCGGCGATTCGATGCTGGTCACGCCCGCCACCGATCTGGCCGGCGTGACCGCGGCGAGCGTGATCGAGGTCCCGCTCGCGGTCCGGGCCCTGCCCGCCGGGGCACCGGCCGAGGCCTGGGCGCACCTGGCCCTGTACCGGGCCCGGCCGGACGCGGCCGCCATCGCCCGGGCCCAGCCGGCCGCCGCGTTCGCGGTCGCGTCCGTGGCCACGGCGATGGTGCCGGTGCACGGGCAGGCGGCGTGGCTGGGCGAATCGGTGCCGGTGTACGGCGACGCCGCGCTGCTCAGGTCCGCCGATCGGGCCGAACGGGCGGCATCCTGCCTCCCGGCCGGCGAGGCGCTGCTGCTGCGCGGCAACGGGGCCCTCACCCTGGGCGCCGCTCCCGGGCTCGCGGTGGCCAGGATGTGGCTGCTCGCGGCCGCCTGCGACGTCTACCTGGCGGCGCTGTCCGCGTCCAGGGCCAGCCCGGTTACCACGCTGTCGGACGGCGAGATCGCGTCATGGCGCGCCGTCAGCGGCGAGCTGCTCCCCCGCCTCTGGGAGCACCTGCGGAGCGGGCCGGGCTCGGCCGGACCTGGGTCTGCCGGGCCGGGGCCGGGCGAAGAACAGAGCCAGGGCCAGCCCGGCGACCATCGGCGTCCACCAGCTCCACGGATTATGCCACTGGACCTGCGAGAAGAACGTGAGCCCCACGGTGGTGCACCCGACCGGGAGCAGACGTGACCAGTCGCTCGCGGCGGCGACGAGGGCCACCGCCAGCGGTGGCCACAGGTAGTAGGACACCATCACCGGCTCGAACGCCGACCGGACCGCCAGCGCGACCGCGGTCCACCAGAGCAGCTCGGTCAGCGCCGCGGGACCCCACCGCCCGACCGTCCGCACCGCCCGCCAGCGGCGCGCCACCACCAGCGCGCAGCCAAGGGCCGCCGCGATGGCCAGGATGCGGCCGGGGCCGGCCGCCACCTGCCCGTCGGCTATCTGCGGGGCAAGGTAGATCCACGGGGTGGGGTGGTCGATCGCCGGGAAGTTCGGCTGGCTGGTGACGGCGTGAACGGTCGCGCTCCAGTTGGCCGCGGCCGCGGCGGCCAGCAGCAGCGCCCCCGGGGCGGCGGCGCGGGCGACGTAGCCGGGTAGCCGCCGGGGCTCGACGACCGCGGCGAGAAGAGGGAACGCGAGCAGCACGAGCGGCTGCACAGCCACGGCCGCTCCGGCCAGCCACGCCGACCGGGCGGGCCCCGCATCGGCCAGCGCCAGGATCGCGTACAGGAACAGCCCGACCGCCACGGCGTCTTCCGGGTGCCCCCACCGCACGGTGACGCTCCACAGCGCGGTGGCACTCGCGGCGGCCAGCCAGAAGCGCTTAGGTCTGGTCGCGCCGAGGCGTTCGGCGATCGCGTCGGCGGCGAACAGCACCACGGCCGAGATGGCGACCTGGTAGGGCCCGGCGAACAACCACACGCTGGGATACGAGCCATGGGCATGCGGGAGCGCCAGCTGGAGTCCGGCCGGATCGATGACGGCGATGGCCGGGACCAGGATGATGGCCGCGCCGGGCAGCGAGACCAGCTGAGTGGGGTAGGTGTACAGGCCCGCCAGGTTCAGGTGGGCGAGCCGCTGGGCCGCGATCAGCGTGCCCCACAGGTCGTCGGGCAGCGCCCAGGCGGTCTTGCCGTAGAAGCGCGGGCCCCAGATCGTGCCCGCCATCCCGGCGGCGGCCATGATCACGGTGGCGAGCAGCGGGAACAGCCTCCTGACCGGCCAGGAGGCTGTTC
>DAIOWL010000251.1:1960-8727 GCA_036758545.1 Streptosporangiaceae bacterium
ATGATCACGGTGGCGAGCAGCGGGAACAGCCTCCTGACCGGCCAGGAGGCTGTTCCGCTCGGCGTACTCCCCGTATCCATCGCTGACCACGTTAGCTGCGCCGATAAGAAATAAGAAAGGACCGCGTGCCCACGGGGGAAGGCACGCGGTCCGGTTGGGGAAAGGTTCTGCGGGGTCTTGCGGGGTCAGGCGGCGGCGCGCTCCTCGGCGGTGGTCCCGTCGTGCACGACCAACTGGTGGACGACCTTCTCGGTCGTCGCCTCGTGCGCGGTCAGGTCGGCCAGGGCGAGCACGCCCACGGCCAGCGCGTCCGCGAAGACCAGCCAGGTCAGCAGCGTGCCGGAGAAGGCCAGGGCCGCGACGAGCGACCACAGGGCAACCAGGCCGACCAGGCCGTGGCCGAGCTTGCGGCCGGAGCGGGCGGTCAGCACCGCGCTGGTGCCGGCGATGACGGTGATGGCGGCCGACACGCCGAACGCGATCCAGCCGGCCAGCCCGGCACTCCAGGTCATCGAGGCGACGACGAGGAACGCGGCCGCGAGCAGGAAAAGGTTGTCAAGAATGAACCGTGAGCTGAGCCTCATAATGTTGAGAACCTCCATTGCGCTGCGTTTTACGCAGCACCTACCGTCCTATCGGCGGGTCTTAGCGGCTCGTCGGGTGGCCATTTCTGCTTTCCTGACCACCGGTCGCTGCAACACCATTCGCGATGGAGAAATGCCCGCGCGGGAATGTCTGCTAGGTCACATTGTCCCGGCGAGCTGGCCAGGGAATGGCTGCGGCCCCGATGACTTCCGCCCGTCCGGGTCGTCTGACTGGTGAAGAGCAGAGGAGGAAGTGATGAGCAAGATCGTGGCCGGGATCACCATATCGGTGGACGGGTACATCACCGGGCCGGACGACGGTCCGGGCTGCGGGCTGGGCGTGGGCGGCGAGCGGCTGCACTACTGGGTGTTCGGCGGGCCGTGGAGCTACGAGTCCTCCGGCCAGGGCGAGGCGTACGGCGAGGACAAGGCGTACCTGGACGAGATGACCGGGGCGAACGGCGCGGTCATCGCCGGGCGCGGCACCTACGAGGCGGCCGGCGCCTGGGGCGGCGCGAACCCGTGGGACGTTCCGCTGTTCGTCGTCACCCACCGGCCCGGCGAGCAGCCGGACGGCGGCGGGTTCACCTTCGCCGGCAGCCTCGCCGAGGCGGTCGAGCAGGCCAGCGCCGCGGCCGGGGACAAGCAGGTGATGCTGATGGGCGGCGCGGACCTTATCCGCCAGGCGCTGGCCGCGGGGTCCGTTGACGAGCTGACCGTCATCGTCGCGCCGGTGGTGCTCGGCGGCGGCAAGCGGCTGTTCGACGGGTTCAGCCGGTCGCTGGACCTCGAGCATCTCTGGGTCAGGCAGTCCCCGTTCGCCACGTTCATCCACTACCGGGTGAAGCGCTGACCGGAGCGGGTCAGATCAGCGGGTTCACGGTGCGCAGGCGGGGAAAGCGCGTGAAGTCCCGGTCCGCCGTCCATAGCGCCTGTACGCCGTGGGTCAGGCAGAGCGCGGCGATCCCGGCATCGTGCACGGCGGGCCCGCTGATCTTCCCGTCGGCGAGCAGGTCCCGCAGCCGCGGCCAGTAGGTCTCACCCTCGGCGAGCAGCACCGCCGATGCCGTCTCCAGCCACGCGTCGATCTGGCCGAGCGCCTGATCGACCCGGCTGGGCGGGTCGTAGATCCGCGGATGGGTGACGATGGAGAAGAACTCGTGCAGGCACGGCCAGGGCAGCGCCCACGGCGCCCGGCCCTCGGCCAGCTCGCGAACCTTGGCCGCCGCGGCCCGGTGGAACTCCGAGTCGCGGCGGTGCGCGTAGACCAGGACGTTCGTGTCGACCGCGATCACAGGCGGTCGCCGTAGGCCGCGTTGCGGATCTCGTCCCAGCTCGCGGCGCGAAACTCGGGCCGCAGTCCGTTGCCGTCCACGCTCGCGTCGCGCAGACCGGGAACGGCCGTGTCCAGATGCCGGGCTAGCGCCAGCCGCAGGCCCTCTTCGAGTAGCGACTTCACCGTCGTCCCCTCGCGCCGCGCCGTCCGCTGTGCGGCGCGCAGCAACTCATCCGGCAGCTCCACGGTCGTCTTCATGTCAACAGGTTAGCTTGTCGACCATACACCCATCAACTACAACCCATATGCCCATATCGTTGCTTGCATACTTGCGGGATTGTGCATGAATGTGGCCGCCTGCACATTCTTAGGACGCGTCAGCTATTAAGCCGTCGGCTTGATCTGCGGGACGATCACGTTGCATCTTCGATGCCTGGCCGCCGCCCGGTAGGCCGCACCAGCAGTCACGCCAGCGCTGGCGGAGCAGGGCCCGGAATATGGGGGGGCCAAGGGTAAGGATGACGTGAGTCGTGTTCACAGCGGTAGCGGGTGCCGTACCGATCCGACCCCGGAACAGCCCGACGTCCATGATCGTGAAGCATCTTTAGTCCGGGCAGACTAAAAATCGTTCGCGATCATGGAAATGCGGCGGTATTAGATGGGGCGGGCGCCGAAGCGGGTGACGACGGTGGCGGCGACCTGGACGGCGAACTCCGCAGCGGCGGTCAGGTCGGCGGCGGTCAGGTTCGCGATGCTCAGGTCCGCGGCGGTCGGGTCCGCGGCGGTCGGATCCGCGGTGGTCGGATCCGCGGTGGTTGGGTTCGCGGCGGGGGCGGTCAGCCAGCGGCTCATGAAGGCGCCGCAGAAGGCGTCGCCGGCGCCGGTGGTGTCGGTGGCCCGCGCGGGGTGGGCGGCGATCAGGACCGGCGCCTCGCCGGGCACCGCCAGCATGCAGCCGACGCCGCCGAGCTTCACCACCACGATGCTGTAGTACCTGGTCAGGCGGGCCGCCATGGCGGCCGGCTCGGCCTCACCGGTCAGCATGGCGGCCTCGTCACGGTTGGGGAAGCAGACCGCGGCGCCGTCGGTCCAGCGCAGGAACGCGGTCGGCCCCATCCGGGCCAGGAAGGCGGCCGAACCGGGGTCGATGGTCACGGCGAGCCCCCGGGCCCGGGCCTGGCCGAGCAGCCAGAGGGCTACGTCGAGCAGCGCCGGCTCGCAGAACGTGTACCCGGTGAGGTGCAGCGCCGCCGCGCCGTCGAGCAGCCGGGCCGGCACGTCGGCGCGGCGAAGCCGCAGGTTGGCGCCCCGGTCGGTGAACATGGTCCGCTCGCCGTCCGGTTCCACCATGATCACGATCGAGCCGGTCTCGGCCTCCCGGTCGGCGGCCAGGCGCGCGCGGACACCCGCGCGGGCCAGTTCCCGCCGGTGGTAGGCCGCGTCGCGGGCGCCGACCCGGCCGGCGAACACCACGTCGGCGCCCAGGTGAGCCATCCAGGCGGCCTGGTTGGCCGCGGCGCCGCCCGGCCTGGCCGAGATGGTGGCCCGGGTGTCGCTATCCGGCGTAACACCGTCGAGCGGCTTGACCAGCACGTCGTTGATCACGTCTCCGCAGACCAGAATGCGGGGGGGCACGGGGGGGTCGTCGTCCCCCCCGGAGCCAGCACCGCGAGGGGGAACGTCACCCTGGCGGGAGCGGGCGGCGCTAGGAGGGGGCACGCGCCTCGGCCCGTTCGGACCAAGACCGTGAGATCCTCGCGGCGAGATCGACATTGCCCCGGGCGATGTCGAGGTTGACCCCGACGCTGACGCCGCCGGTGACCCGCTGGATCTCGTCGAGCAGGAAGGGGCTGACCGCCTTCCCGCGGACGCCCTGGGCGGCCGCGGCCGCCAGCGCGCCGGCCAGCGCGTCGTCGAGCAGCCGGGGGTCGAGTTGCTTACCGGGCGGCAGTGGGTTGGCCACGAGCAGCGCGGCCTGCTCGCCGAACGCCTCCCTGGCCGCCATGATGTCGGCGATCTCCGCCGGGCTGTCGGCACGCCAGTCCAGGTCACAGCCGGAATCCGAGAGCCAGAAGGCGGGGAAGCGGGAGGTGCGGTAGCCGACGACGGCGACGCCGAGGGTCTCCAGCCGTTCCAGCGTGGCCGGGATGTCGAGGATGGATTTCACCCCGGCCGAGACCACCGTGATCGGCGTCCTGGACAGCACGGTCAGGTCGGCCGACTCGTCGAAGGTCTCGCTGGCGCCGCGGTGCACGCCGCCGAGGCCACCGGTCGCGAACACCCGGATGCCGGCCCGGGCGGCCAGCACCGACGTCGCCGCCACGGTAGTGCCACCGGTCACCTTCCTGGCCACCGCGATGGCGATATCGCGGCTGCTGACCTTGACCACGGACTCGTCGGTGGCGATGCGCTCGAGCTCATCCGCGGTCAGGCCCACCCTGGGCACGCCGTCGACGAGCGCGATCGTGGCGGCGGTCACGCCCTGGCCGGCCAGGATGGCCTCGAACTCCCGGGCGGCGTCCAGGTTGCCCGGTCGCGGCAGGCCGTGCGAGATGATCGTGGACTCCAATGCGACGACCGGAGCGCCGGACCGCAGCGCGGCGCTGACCGGCGGGGACACCTCTACCAGGGACGGCACGCGAACGATTGTCTCACTGGCGCGGCATCAGCCGGTCAGCACCCGGCGACTCGGCCCCCCGCGGGGGCCGATTGTTGTTACTCTCCGTCACGGATTACCGCGCCGCGCCGGAGCCTTCCAGGGCCCGCTGCCACGACTCGGGCACGTGATCCGCAGGGTCGGGAGCGACCCCGTCGACCGCACCGATGACGACCACCGGGCACCGGGCGGCGCGCAGGCAGACCCGGATCACCGGACCCGCGGCCCGGTACGGATCGGGGCCGTTCGAGTTGCGGCCGAGGACGAGCATGTCCGCATCTGCCGCCTGGTCGAGCAGCACGCGAGCGGCCAGTCCCTCGGCGATCTCGGTGCGCACGCGCACCCCAGGAAACAGGCCGAGCGCTTCGCTGACCGAACGTCTTAGCACGTCACGGGCTGCTCCCCAGCTGCCGCCTGCCTGTCTCGGCGCCGGGACGGCATAGCTCGCGACCTGATGACACGCGGACTCCAGGGCCAGCACGGCGAGGACCTCCGCGGCGCGCAGGCTCGCTTCCCGGCACGCCCACCCGAGCGCTGCCACGGACTCCGCGGAGCCATCCACGCCGACGACGATCCGCCGGACACCGGACTCTATTGTCATGACGATCCTTACCAGTTCGCCACCTCTGACCCACCGGGCCGTCCCGCCACAGCCGTCTTGTCAGGGTTTTCTCCAGCCGTTACTGACAGTTTCCGATCCTAGACCGGGAGACGGTCTCCTGACGAGAGGCGCGAACTGCTTTTGTGCGGAGCGGCGCACCTGCCGGGAGCCCGCGGTTATCGTACCGTTATTGGGTATCTGGGCGAAATGGATCATCTGACCGTCTTGTCCCATCAGTAACCGACTTGCGAGGATCTTGGTGAGGATCCAGATCGTGCGCCGGTGGGCGGTGGTGGTCGCCGGCGTGGCCCTCCTCTGCGGGCTGCCGGTGATTGCCAGCGCGCTGCCGGTGAGCGTGCCGCACCTGACCGCCAGCCAGCTCAGGGTGCGCATCCTGGCCTCGGCGGACGAATCCTACGCGGGGTACGCGGAGAGCAACGCGACGTTCGGGCTGCCGCCGGTGTCCGGCCTGACCGGGCTGACTTCACTGCTCAACGGCGTGACGAAGATGCGGGTCTGGCAGGCGACACCGGGCCGGTGGCGGGTCGACGTGCTCTCCGACGCCGGCGAGCGGGACACCTACCAGCTCAGCAGCGACCGCTCCTTCATCTGGAATTCCGGCGGCCAGTTGCTCACCGAGGTCCGCGGGCCGCAGGTGTACCGGCTGCCGCGCGCGGCCGATCTGGTACCGCCGGCGCTGGCCCAGCGCCTGCTGTCGGAGGGGGGCCGGCAGGCCAGGTTCAGCGTGATCGCGCCGGTGCGGGTCGCGGGCCGCAGCGCGGCCGGGCTGCGGATGACGCCATCCGATACAGCGTCCACCGTCGGGCGGGTGGACATCTGGGCCGACCCGTCCAGCGGGCTGCCGCTGATGGTCGAGGTGTTCGGCCGCGGTTCGGGCCGCCCGGCCCTGCAAAGCCTGTTCTTCCAGGTCAGCCCGTGGCATCCGGATCAGCGGGTGCTGACGCCGGACCGGGGCCCGGGTACCGGGTTCACCGTAGCGAATCCCGGGAATCTGGCCGGGGTTCTGAGCAACCTGGGGCTGGTGGCGCTGCCCGCCGAGCTGGCCGGGCGCCTCCGGCTCCCGGTGCAGCCCGGGTTCGAGACGATCGGGGCCTACGGCGGGGGCCTGACGACGTTCGCCGTGCTCGGCATCCGCGGCTCGGCCGGCCGGCACCTGATCCCGGACGCGGTCACGGCCGGCGGCACGCCGCTGGTCATCGCCGGCGGCGCCGCCGCTGAGATCAGCGCGCCGCTGCTCAACGCGGTCATCGTCAGGCCGCCCGGCTTCTTCGTCACCTTCCTGCTCGCCGGGACGGTGAGCACGCAGCTGCTCGAGCAGGCCGCGACCGAGCTGACCGAGCTGGTGGCCCTGTCGTGATCGTTACCCGGGCGCTGATCAAGCGCTACGGAGCCGTCACCGCGGTGCGTTCGGTCGACCTCGACGTCCGCGAGGGGGACCGGTACGGCCTGCTCGGGCCGAACGGGTCGGGCAAGACCACGCTGGTCCGCATGCTGCTCGGGCTGGTCTACGCGACCAGCGGCGAGATCGAGGTGCTAGGCCGGCGGATGCCCAGGCACGCCCGCGAGATACTGCCGCAGATAGGAGCGCTGATCGAGGAGCCCGCCGCCTATCCGCACCTGTCCGGCCGG
>DAIOWL010000252.1:0-8699 GCA_036758545.1 Streptosporangiaceae bacterium
CCCTGGTCGTCAACCCCGACGGCACCACCACCGCCTGGAACAAGGACAAGACCAAAGTGCTCCACAGCCACGGACCACCCGCCCGGGCCGGGTAGGGGGCCTGCGCGTCTGGCGCCTGTCGCCACCCACGTCTCCGCCCGGGCCGGGTAACGGGCCCGGCTCGGATCTCCCGTCGGAGCTGTCGGCCGGCTCTACCGCGAGCAGTTCGATCCCGAACTCCTGGAGCCGGTCGATCAGTCCGTACAGCTGCGCCTGGTCACGGACGTCGCCGGTCAGCACGGTCCGGTTGGGACCGTGCTCCAGGGTCATCCCGTCGAACGCGGACTCGAAGCGTTCGCTGAGCCGGCCGCGCAGGACGATACGGTATCTGCCCGCGGCCACGGTCAGCCCCTGCGCTGCTGCGCCTGGGCGATGGCCCAGGCGGCGTTGACCAGGCCGATGTGGCTGAACGCCTGCGGGAAGTTGCCGATCATCTCGCCGTCCGCGTCGATCTCCTCGGCGAGCAGGCCCACGTCGTTGATGGCCGCCACGGCCCGCTCGAACGTCGCCATCGCCTGGTCCACCTCCCCGGCCAGCGCCTGCGCCTGGGCCAGCCAGAAGGTGCACAGCAAGAAGGTTCCTTCCTCCCCGGCCAGCCCGTCCTGAGCCAGGTAGCGGTACACCAGGCCGCGCTTGTCGGTCAGCCGCTCGGCGGTGGCGTCGATGGTGGCCTTCATCCGCGGGTCGTCCCCAGGCAGGAACCCGGTGATCGCCAGCATCAGGTTGGAGGCATCGAGATCCTCACCGCCGAACGCCTGGGTGAACGCGCCGGCCTTGTCGTTCCAGCCGTGCTCCAGGATGGCCGCCCGGATCTCGTCCCGGGCCGTCGTCCAGGCGGTGACCCGCTCTTCCGCGCCGAGCCGCGGCGCCAGCTTGATCGCCCGGTCCAGCGCCACCCAGCACATCAGCTTGGAGTAGAGAAAATCGCGCGGCTCGCCGCGGATCTCCCATATCCCCTGGTCCTTCTCCTTCCAGCGACTGGCCGCCGCGTCGGCCGCGGCGGCGAGGAACCGCCGCGTGACCGGGTCCGGCTCGCCCAGCTGGTCGACCAGCCGCTGCGCCGCGCCGAGTAGCTCGCCGTACACGTCGAGCTGTCGCTGGGTCCAGGCGCCGTTGCCCACCCGTACCGGCTGGCTGTCCCGCCACCCGGCCAGATGCGGCAGCTCGCGCTCGGACAGGTCACGCTCGCCGCCGATCCCGAACATGATCTGCAGGTCCGCCCCGCGCTGCAGCTGAGATGCTGCCGCGTCGGCCAGGAAGGCGAAGAACCTGCCCGCCTCGTCGGGGCACGCCGCCACCCACAGCGCCTCCATGGTCAGGCTGGCGTCGCGGACCCAGGTGTAGCGGTAGTCCCAGTTCCGCTCGCCGCCGACCGTCTCCGGCAGCGACGTGGTCGGCGCGGCCACGATGGCCCCGGTCGGCGCGAACGTCAGCGCCTGAAGCACCCGGCCGGAATGGTGCACCAGGTCACGCCAGGGCCCCTCGTAGGTCTGGTGAATAGCACACCAGGACCGCCAGCCCTCCGCCGTGTCCGCCAGCCGGGCCGCGATCTCGTCCGCGGCCCACGCCCTCAGCGGCGGCTCCCACAGCGGCGCGTGCTGGAGCGCGAACATCACCGTCTGCCCGGCGCTCAGGTGCAGGCGGGCGAACGCCGTGGCCCCGTCGAGCAGGAAACCTCCCGGCGCGGACAGCAGCAGCCGTCCCGCGCCGCCCCGGGCGGCCAGGCCGCCGGGCACTTCTTCGAGGATCGGGTGGATCAGCCCGTATTCGGGACGCGGGGCGTAACTCACCTCGACATCCATTTCCCCGTCCGTGCAGGCCAGCTGGCGCAGCAGCACCCCGGGCGACCCGGCGCCCAGGTCATGGCCGCGCTCGTTGCGGCCGACCGCCATCGCGTCGGTCAGCACCACTTTGCCGCCTGCGGTCCTGAAGGTCGTCTCCAGCGCCATGGTCTGGTCCAGGTAGACCCGACTGGCCTCGAACTTGCCCGCGGGCGTGATCGCGAAGTGCCCGCCGGCCGGGTCGAGGAGGCGGGCAAACACGGCGGGCGCGTCGAACCGGGGGAAACACAGCCAGTCCACCGAGCCGGCCCGGCTTACCAGCGCCGCCGAACGGCAATCTGACAGCAGGGCGTAGTCGCCGATCGGCAAGCCATCCATGATGTGGTCCTTTCGTCTACAGGCCGTAGGCCTCGAGCAGGTGCAGCCAGACTTCGCTGACCGTGGGGAACGACGGCACCGCGTGCCGCAGCTGGTCGACGGTCACGCCCCCGCAGATGGCGACCGTCGCCGAATGGAGCAGCTCCTGCAATCCCGGCCCGGTGAAGGTGGCGCCGGCGATGGTCCGCCGCTGGTCGTCGATGACCAGCTGGCTGGTGCCGCGGATGCCGTCGCCCTGGGTGTAGGCGCCGGGAACCTCGCCGGTCGGTGTGCTCACCACGGTGACCCGCAGCCCGGCGGCGCGTGCCTCGGCGGCGGTGCGGCCGACCGCGCACACCTGCGGATCGGTGAACGTCACCCGGGGCACGACGGCATCGGACGCCTCGTCGGCTATGTCCTGCCCCAGGATGGCCGCGGCGGCGATGCGGCCGTGGTACTTGCCCATGTGGGTGAGCGGGGCGAGCCCGTTGCAGTCGCCGATGGCGTACAGCCAGCCTCCGGGCACCCCAGCCGCCCGCAGCCTCCGGTCCACCCGGACGGGCCGGCCGGGCTCCAAGGCGACGTGCTCCAGGCCGAGGTCGGCGGTGGCGGGCCTGCGGCCCACCGCGACCAGGATCTCGTCGCCGGTGAACTCCCGCCCGTCCGCGGTCTGGACGACAACCGGCCCGTCGCGGCCCACCCGACGGGCCCCGGTCACCCGCGCTCCGGTCACCACGGTGATGCCCCCAGCCGCGAACGCGGCGCTCAGCTCCTCCCCGGCGAACGGCTCTTCGCGCGCCAGCAGCCGGTCCGAACCCTCTAGGACCACGACCTCCTCGCTGCCGAGCCGCCGGAACGCCTGGGCCATCTCGGCCCCGACGGCGCCGCCGCCGAGCACGAGCAGTCGGCGGGGGACCTCCTTGGCGCTGGTCGCCGCCCGGTTGTCCCACGGCCGGGCCTCGGCCAGGCCGGGAATCGGCGGAATCAACGCGGTGCTGCCCGTGGCCAGCACGACGGCCCTGGCCGCTCGGAGCCCCAGCACGGTGCCGCCGTCGGCGGCCAGGACCTCGACGGCCCGTTCCCCGGTCAGACGGCCGGCGCCGCGGATCAGCGCGATGCCCGTGCTCTCCAGCCAACGCGCCTGCCCGTCGTCGTGCCAGCCCGAGGTCATGTAGTCCCGCCGCGCGAAGGCGGCCGGGACGTCGAGCCGGCCGGTGACCGCCTCGGCGGCACCCGGCGTCCGTCGGGCCGCCGCCAGCACGTCGCCCGGCCGCAGCAGGGTCTTGGACGGAATGCAGCCCCAGTACGAGCACTCCCCGCCGCTTGACCGGGTCGTCGATCCAGGAGCGATTGATCGGCGTGACGGTCGCGCCCGGCCCTATCCCGTTGACCCGGATGCCGCGGCCGGCGTACTCCAGCGCCAGCGACCGGGTCAGGTTCTGCATGCCGCCCTTGGACACCGAGTAGCCGAGGAACCGCGGCTTGGGTATGAGCTGATGGACGCTGGACACGTTGACGATCCCGCCGGGCCGTTCGGTACTAAGGAAGCTTCGCACCGCCTGACGGGCACACAGGAACGCGCCCCGCAGGTTAACGGCGAGGACCTTGTCGAAGTCGGCGGCCGATAGTTCGTCGGAGTCCGCGGCGACCTGGATCCCCGCGTTGTTGACCAGGATGTCCAGCCGCCCGTACTCGCTCATCACGCGGTCGTACATCGCGCCCACGGCCTGCTCGTCGGACACGTCCGCCCGACCAGGATCGGCCGGCCGCCCGCCTCGGCCACCTTCTTCACGCACATCTCCACCCCGTGCTCGATGGCTTCCCGGGTGGTGATCGCGCCTTCGGGCCGGCCCACGTAGTTGATCGCGACGCGGGCGCCCTCCTCGCCCAGCCGGATCGCGATCGCCTGGCCGATGCCGGAGCTTCCCCCGGCGACCAGGGCCACCTTGTCCTGCAGTCCCTTCATGATGTCCTCCTAGCTGGGGTCATGCCGGTTTCGTCTCGCCGGCCGCGCTGGCGTTACGAGATCGGCCTTTCTCACCCAGGTGAGATGGGGTGAGGGGGGAGGTGCCCCGCCGGGTCGCCGGGCGAAGCTGCGGTTATCCGAGATCAGGAGGCGACCGCGATGTCCCAGGCAGATGACGTTACTTACACCGACGCGGACCTCGTGGCGCTGCTCCGGGCCGGAGACGAAGAGGCGATCTCCCGGCTCGTAGAGCAGTGGTCACCCACCATGTTCCGGGTGGCACGGTCGTTCGTGGACAGCGCGCAATCCGCCGAGGACGTGGTCCAGGAGGCCTGGCTGGGGATGCTGAGCGGCCTGGCCAGGTTCGAGGGCCGCTCATCGCTGCGCACCTGGACGTTCACCATCCTGGTCAACCGGGCGCGGACCCGCGGCGCCCGCGAAGCCAGGACGCTGCCCCGCTCACCGCTGGAGGACGGGACGGAGGAGTCGGCTCAGCCCTGGTTCTGCGTCGCCACCGGCATCACCCCGGAAAGCGCGGTGCTCTCCAGCGAGATCCTGATCCAGCTCGACCGGGCGATCTCTGTGCTGCCGCCCCGGCAGCGCCAGGTGGTGACCATGCGCGAGATCAGCGGGATGTCCGCCGAGGAGGTCTGCGCCGCGCTCGGGATCTCGCCGGCCAACCAGCGGGTCCTGCTGCATCGCGCCCGCGTCGCGCTGCGCGCCGCCCTGACCGGGTATTACCGTGGCTGAGGTAGTGAGCGAGCCGGCTACCCGGCCGGCGCTGCGCCGTGAGCTCCGCTTCCTGGAGACGGCCTCGATCTCGGTCGGCGTCATGGCGCCCACCCTGGCGATGTCGGTCACCGGAGTCGCGGCCGCCGCCGCACTCGGCCGCGCCGCGCCGCTAGCCTTCGCGGTAGCCGCCCTGGGCGTCGGGCTGGTGGCCTACGGGTTCGTCCGGCTGGCCGGCGAGTTCAGCCACGCCGGGTCGGTCTACGCCTTCGTCGGCCGCACTCTCGGCCCCCGGCCTGGTTTCCTGGCCGGCTGGGCGCTGCTCGGCACGTACCTGGTGTTCCCGCCGGTGTCGATCATGGGCGTGGCCATCTTCGGGCGGGCCTTCCTGAGCGCCACGGGTCTCGCCAGCGACGCCGACTGGTACCCGCTGGCGCTCGCCGCGTGGGCGGTCATCTGGCTTCTCGCGTCCCGCGGGGTCCGGCCGACGACCAGGTCGGTGCTGGTGTTCGAGGTCGTGTCGGTCTGCCTCATCCTCGTGCTCATGGGCGTCATCAGCTGGCGGCTGTCGGCCGGGACCGCGCCCGGCGGCCAGCGCTGGTCCGGCGCGGTGTTCGCGCTCCCGCCCGGGGCCGGCCTGTCTGCCCTGACCCTGGCCGCGACGTCGGGCTTCCTGGCCTTCGCCGGCTTCGAGTCGGCCGGCTCGCTGGGAGAGGAATCCCTCCTGCCCAGGCGCGTGATCCCCCGCGCCATCATCACCGCGGTCGCCTTCGGGGCCGTCTTCTACGTGGCGTGCATCGTCGTCCAGACACTCGGGTTCGGCACCGGGACGGCAGGAGTATCCGCCTTCCGCCAGTCGCAGGCACCGCTGGGCGAACTGGCCCGGCGGTACGTGGGCACGCCGCTCGCGGCCCTGCTGGATCTGGGCGCGGTTCTCAGCGCGCTGGGGGCCGGGCTCGGCGGTGTGACCGTGGCCGCCCGCATGATGTTCGCGTTCGGCCGGGACGGGCTGGGCCCGCGCCGCCTCAGCGCAGTGTCCGCGGTGACCGGCGTGCCACGGCGGGCGCTGGGGGCGGAGATGCTCACCGGCCTGGTCCTGCTCACGGCCTTCCGGCTGGCCGGGACCACGGCACTGAATGTGTTCTTCTACCTGGCCACGATCGGGACCCTGTCCCTGCTGGTCATGTACGTGCTCACTAACGTGGCCGCCGCCCGGCACCTGGGCCGCCGCTCACCGGTCCAGCTCGTGCCTCCGCTGGCCGGGGTGCTGATCGCGGGCTTCGTGCTATACCACAACGTCTGGCCGGTGCCGCCGGCCCCGTACACGTTCCTTCCCTACCTGGTGCTGGCCTGGCTTCTGGCCGGGCTGGCCCTGGCCGTCATGATTCCTAGATCAGGCCCCGCTCCCGCGCGCGGATCACCGCTTCCTCGCGCGATTCGGCGCCGAGCTTGCGGTAGATCGCCCGCAGATGGGTCTTGAGGGTGTTGGGCGTGACGAACAGTTCCGAGGCCAGCTCGCGCAGGGACGAAGGCGCGGGCAGCAGCCGCAGGATCGTGAGCTCACGGTCGGTCAGCGCCTCGGTCAGTCCCTCCTGCCGGGTGCGCGCCGCCGCGGCGCGCTGTTCTCCGGCCAGCCAGGTGATCACCAGCGGCCCCGGATCAGCGCAGTGCCGCAGTATGCCGCGTGCCTCACCCAGCAGCGCCCCCGGATCAAGGCCGGGGTGCTGTGGTTCCGGGCAGATCCGGGTGGCGGTCGCCGCGGTGAGCAGGGCCGCGGCGAGTTCCACCCGGCCCGCGCCACGGCGGCCCAGCTCCACTGCCACGCCGGCCGCGTGCCGCGCCCCGGCCCAGTCCGCGCGCTCGATTCCCAGCCGGGCCCGGGCCAGGGCCGGGAACATGGCCACGAAATGCGAGTCGCTGAGCGTCTGGCCCACCGCCGACTCCGCGTCGGCCACGAGCGAGTCCGCGAGCGCCAGGTCGCCGCGGTTCACCGCCAGCAGCGCCCGGCATCCCTCGGCGTAGATGTACGCCAGGCGGTTGCCGTCGGCTTCGGCCCGGCGGCCCGCTTCCACGAGCAGTTCCCCGGCCCGGCCGGTGTCTCCCAGCCACATCCACGAGATGCCCTGGACCAGCCGGTGCACGGTGGCGATGAAAGGGTCGTCGGCGCTCGCCGATATCTCCCGCAGCCTGGCCGCCGCTCCGCCTACGTCCCCCGCCTTGTACATCTGTAGCGCGCGCAGCACCATGAGCTGAATGTCCTGCGGAACCGAGGTCTCGGCGGCGTCGAGGGCGGCGCCTACCTCCTCGAGTCGGCCCGTGTCGAGGGCCACCCATACCCGCGCCGCCGACAGGGACGCGTCCGCCGAGACGAGGTCGGCGGGCAGGGCGTCCAGCCACATGCGCACCGTCTCGAGCTGCCCGGCGTTGAACGGCTCGCGCCAGTGCGCCGCCACCAGCCGTGCGCTGAGGGATCCGTCGCCCGAGGCGATGGCGTGGCCGATCGCCTCGGCGACGTCGCCGTGGTCGGCGTACCACTGCGCGGCCCGCCGGTGCAGGACCGGCGGACGATCCGGAGTCGTCCGGGCCAGCTCGTGCCGGAGCAGGCCGCCGAACAGGTGGTGATACCGGAACCAGCGATACTCATCGTCCAGCGGGACCAGGAAAAGGTTGGCACGGTTAATCTCGCTGATCAGCCCGGCACCGTCGGCCCTTTCGGTGAGTGCGTCGCACAGCGGCGCGCACATGCGGTTGAGGACGGAGGTCACCAGCAGGAACTCGCGGATCTCCGCGGACTGACTGGCCAGCACCTCCTCGCCGAGGTAGTTGACGATGTGCCAGTCCGCGCCGGTCAGCCGCTCGATGAAATCCGAACGGTCCGGCCGGCCGCGCAACCGCAGAGCGGCCAGCTGCAGCCCCGCGGCCCACCCCTCGGTCCGCGCCAGCAGCCTGAGCACGTCACGCTCGGACAGCGGCGGGCCGGCCCCGTCGAGCCGGCTGCTGAAGAACTCGGCCGCCTCGGTGACGCTGAACCGCAGATCCTCGGCACGCAGCTCGGCTAGGTCCCCGCGTACTCGCAGGCGGCTGAGCGGCAGCGGCGGGTCGGCCCGGGTGATGAGCATCAGGTGCAGCTGCGGGGGACAGCGATCCAGCAGCGTCGCGATCGTCGCGTGCACCTGGGTGCTAGTGACGAGATGGTAGTCGTCCAGGACGAGGACCAGCGGAGCCTCGGCGGACGCCAGTTCGTTGATGAACGCGGGCAGGACGTCGCGCAGCACGTCGGAGCCGGCCGCGTCCAGCCGCCGCAGCGCGGCTGACCCCGCCGCCGAGCCCGCCTGGCCGGCGGCGAGCAGCAGGTATCGCCAGAAGCGCTTCGGGTCGTTGTCGCCTCCGTCGAGGGAAACCCAGCCCGCGGTGACGGCGTCCCGGGCCAGCCAGTCGGCCACGATGGTGCTCTTGCCCCACCCGGCCGGCGCGACGACCAGGGTCAGCGGCAGCGTTCGTCCCTCGCGCAGCAGGTCATGCAGCCGCTTGCGCTCCACGGTCTGCTGCCGGAGGCCCGGCTTGAACAACTTGGTCGTGATCACGACCTCGGCAGTACCAGCCGTCACCCACCCCACCGCCTCGGGACCAAGCCGTTTGGACCCTTCGGTACCCGGTAACGACTGTAACCTGCGACGACGAGAGACGGATAGAGTCGCAGGCCGAGCCAGGAGCAGCGCACTGGCCCCGGCGACGGCGACGGCCGGGAGCACGGCTGCCGCCGGGCGGACATCTCCTTGTTCCACGGTGATGATCAGGGCGGTCACGAACGCCAGATATCCCGCGAT
>DAIOWL010000253.1:0-6807 GCA_036758545.1 Streptosporangiaceae bacterium
CGCCGCCTCGGCCCGTTCGGTGTCCACGCGGCCTTCCCCGACTTCTGGCGCGCCCCGACCGACAACGACATGCGGGTGGCGGGCACCTGGCGCCAGGCGGGCCTGGACCGGCTGGAACGGAAGATCCTCTCGGTCCGGCACGAGCCGGACGCGCTGGGCACCCGGCTGAGGATCGCGCCCGCGGGCGCCGACTTCGGCCTCCTGGCCACCCTGACCTGGACGGCCGACGGCCGCCTGTCCGTGCACGTCGCGCCCGACGGAACCTGGCCCGGCCCGCTGCCCAAGATCGGGCTGCGGCTCGTGCTGGACGCGGTCGTCGAGGAGGTGAGCTGGTTCGGCCGCGGGCCGGGCGAGGCCTACCGGGACACGTACCACGCCACCCGCGTCGGACGGTTCACCGCGCCCGTCGGCGCGCTCGCCACCCCGTACGTCCGCCCCCAGGAGAACGGCAACCGCCTGCACGCCAGGAACCTGACCCTGACCGCCGCCGCCGGCCAGCGGCTCACCGTGACCGCGGACCCGCACGTCGACTTCGCCGTCCGCCGCTGGTCACCCGAGCTGCTCACCGCCGCCCGGCACACGCCCGACCTGGTCCCCGACGGCCGGACCTACCTGCACCTCGACGCCGCCCACCAGGGCATCGGCAGCGCCTCGTGCGGCCCGCCGCTGCCGCCCGGCCACCGCCTCGCGGCTCACACGGTCGCCTACGCCCTCGGGTTCTCGGCCTGACGCAGCAGCGACGTCAGCTCGTCCAGGTCGGCGATCTGGATATCGGCCGGGACGCCCCTGAGCGCCGCGACCACGGCGCCGGCCGCCTGTCCGGCCCTGACCCCGGCCTCGGCGTCCTCTACCACCAAGCAGCGGCGCGGATCGGCGCCGAGCTTGCGCGCGGCCAGCAGGTAACCCTCGGGGTCGGGCTTGCCGGCCCGCACGTCGTCGATGGTGACCAGCAGCGCGGGCCTGATCCCGGCCGCAGTCAGCCGGGTCCGGGCCAGCGGCGGATCGGCGCTGGTCACCACGGCCCAGGGCAGGCCCAGCCGGTCCAGCTCGCCGAGCAGCTCGTGCGCGCCCGGGGCCGCGGCGATGTCGGCGACATCGACGTACTCCAGCTCCAGCTGGTACCGGGCCGCGGCCGCGGCCTCGTCCTCGGACAGGTCGGGCAGGAGCCGGCGCACGTTGGCCAGCGCGGGCAACCCGGGTGCGAGCAGCGGCCCGCGGCCGGGGTCCACGGGGTACTCGGCCGCCCACGTCCGCCAGGAACGCTCGACCGCCGCGTCCGAGTCGACCAGCGTGCCGTCCATGTCGAGCAGGACCGCCTGCAGCTGGCTCAGGTCCATCAACCCTCCCCGGGGTCGCGCGTCATCCAGATCTTCGCTGCCACCACGGTAAGGGCAGGCAGCCAGGTGCCCGGGCGTCACACCCGCCAGCACCGGAATACCAGGCTGCCTCCGGTGGTTCAGATACATGCAAACGCATATATCGGAGGCATGGCATGCAGTTCGGGATCTTCTCGGTCAGCGACATCACCCGGGACCCGGTATCGGGCGAGACGCCCAGCGAGGCCGAACGGATCGATGCGATCACGCAGATCGCGCAGAAGACCGAAGAGGTCGGCCTGGACGTGTTCGCGATCGGCGAGCACCACAACCCGCCGTTCTTCTCGTCCTCACCGACCACGCTGCTGGCCTACATCGCGGCCACCACCAAGCGGCTGATCGTGACCACGGCGACCACGCTGATCACGACCAACGACCCGGTGCGCATCGCGGAGGAGTACGCGATGCTGCAGCACCTGAGCAAGGGCCGGATGGACCTGATGATCGGCCGCGGCAACACCGGCCCGGTGTACCCGTGGTTCGGCCAGGACATCAGGCAGGGCCTGCCGCTGGCGCTGGAGAACTACAACCTGCTGCACCGGCTCTGGCGCGAGGACGTGGTCGACTGGGAGGGTAAGTTCCGCACCCCGCTGCAGGGCTTTACCTCGATCCCGCGGCCGCTAGACGACGTGCCGCCGTTCGTCTGGCACGGCTCGATCCGCACCCCCGAGATCGCCGAGCAGGCGGCCTTCTACGGCGACGGCTACTTCGCCAACAACATCTTCTGGCCCAAGGAGCACTACCAGCGCCTGATCAGGTTCTACCGGCAGCGCTTCGCGCACTACGGCCACGGCACCGAGCAGCAGGCCCTTATCGGCCTGGGCGGCCAGGCCTACCTCGCCAGGAACTCCCAGGACGCCATCCGCGAGTTCCGGCCCTACTTCAACGAGGCGCCGGTCTACGGGCACGGGCCGTCCATGGAGGACTTCATGGACCTGACCCCGCTGTCGGTCGGCAGCCCGCAGGAGGTCATCGACAAGACGCTGACCTTCCGCGAGCACTTCGGCGACTACCAGCGCCAGCTGTTCCTGGTCGACCACGCGGGGCTGCCGCTGAAGACCGTGCTGGACCAGCTCGACCTGCTCGGCGAGGAAGTGGTCCCGGTGCTGCGCAAGGAGATCGCCGCCCGGCAGGACCCGCAGACCCCGGACGCGCCCACCCACGCCAGCCTGGTGAAGGCCAGGTACGGCGCCGAGGCCCCGCGTCAGCCGCGGCCGAACGCGAACCGCGGCGACAACGTCACCGGCGCGTCGCCCTACCAGGACAGCGCCGACGAGTTCCAGGCCGAGTACCCGGAGCTGTGATGGCCGAGCCCAGCCTCGCGAACGACGCGTGGGAGGCGCTGCTGACCGCCCACGCCGCCGTGATGAAGCAGCTCGCGGCCGAGGACACCTGGACGGACGTGTCCATGCGCGAGTACGACGTGCTCTACACGCTGTCCAAGTACCCGGAACCGCTGCGGTTGTCCGAGCTCAACCGGCACGTCCTGCTCAGCCAGCCGGCCCTGTCCCGGCTGGTCGAGCGGCTGGCCGAGCGCGGCCTGGTGGAGCGGCACGCCGACCCGGCCGACGGGCGCGGCGTCCGGCTGTCGCTCACCGCGGCCGGGCGGGCCACGCAGCACGCGATCGGCCGCAGGCACGCCCGCAGCGTGACCCAGGCCATGACCGCCGGGCTGACCCGCGCCGAGATGGCGCAGCTGGAAATGATCTGCCGGAAGCTGGCGTGCGCCAGCGACACACGTGAGGTCGTGCTCACATGAGTACCGAACGGTTCAGGCTCGTCCTGGTCAGCGCAGGCACGAGCGACCCTTCGTCGACGCGGCTGCTGGCCGATCGCACCGCCGACCGGGTGAAGGCCCTGGCCGCCCGGCGCGGCCACGAGGTGACGGTCGGCGTGATCGAGCTGCGCGAGATCGCCGCCGACATCTCCACCGCGCTGGTCTCCCAGCTGATCACGCCGAGGCTGCAGCAGGCGATCACCGCCCTGGCCGAGGCGGACGGCATCGTCGCCGCCGCGCCGGTCTACAAGGCCAGCCCGAGCGGATTGTTCAGCTCGTTCTTTCACGTCCTGGACAACGACCTGCTGATCGGCAAGCCGGTGGTGCTGGCCGCGACGGCCGGCACCGCGCGGCACGCCCTGGTCGCGGACGACCAGATGCGCCCGATGTTCGCCTACCTGCGCACGATGACGGCGCCGACCTCGCTGTTCGCCGCGCCGGAGGACTGGAGCGACCCGGCCCTGAACACCCGGATCGACCGGGCCGCGGTCGAGCTGGTGCTGCTGATGGAGAGCGGCTTCGCCGGCCAGATCAAGGACGAGTCCTGGCAGAGCTACCAGCACGAGTTCGGCAGCGCGGGCGGCACCGAGACCGCCATCGACCTCGATACCGACATGATGCGCCTCGCAACCGGCGGTTCCGCTAGCTGAGCCTGTATATCCTGACATCCGGCCGGACGCGCATCAGTTATCGCGATGCCCTTCGTGACGCTGCGACCGCTCAGGCCACGGCGTAACGACGGAGGGGGATGAGCGATGAGCCTCAGCGCGTGGGAACAGGACGCCCTGAATTCGATCAAGAACGGCCTGGCCGACAGCGATCCCGCGCTGGCCGCGCGGCTGGCCATGTTCACCCGGCTGGCCTCCGCCGAGGACATGCCGGTGCGGGAGAAGATCCAGGCCGTCAAGCTGGGGGTGGCCCGGCGCCGCCGCCGGCTGTACCAGCGCCTGGGCGTGGGCCGGGCCATGCTGCTGCTGTGGCTGGTCACCACCCTCACGCTGGTCACGGCGGCCGTGGGCAGCAGCCGCGCCAGCGGCCCCGGCACGTGCGCCGGGTCCTGGGGGGCGCTGTGCGGTCACGCGGCCGGCGCGCCCCAGGCGTCCGAGCCGATTCCCTGACCGGGGTCAGCCGAGCAGTTCGCGCACCCGCGGGACGACCTGCTGGCCGTACAGCTCGATGGTGGTCATGAGCTGATCGTGGGTCAGGCCCGGCAGGCCGTACTTCAGGTCGAACCTGGTGGCGCCCAGGGCGCGCACGTTCGCGGCGATCTTGCTGGCCACGGTCTCCGGGGAGCCGACGTACAGCGCCCCGTCCGGCCCGGCTTCGGCGTCGAACGACGCCTCGGTCGGGATGGCGAAGCCGCGCTCCTCGGCGACCAGCGCGATGACCTCCCGCCAGGCGGGCCAGAACTCCGCCTTGGCCTGCTCGTCGGTGGCCGCGACGTGGCCGGGCGAGTGCACCAGCACGGGCCGCGATGGCTGGCCGAACTTCTCCAGCGCCCGCCGGAACAGCTCCGAGTACGCGGCGAACCTGGACGGCGGGCCGCCGATGATGGCCAGCGCCAGCGAGAACCCGAGCCGGGCGGCGCGGATCACCGACTGCGGGTTGCCGCCCACGCCGATCCACGCCGGGAACGGCCCCGACTCCAGGTGCGGTACCACGTCCTGGCTCAGCAGCGCGGCGCGGGTCTTGCCCTCCCAGGTCACCGGGCCGCCCTTCAGCAGTTCGGCGAACAGCGTGGCCTTCTCGTCGAAGAGTTCCTCGTAGTCGGCCAGGTCGTAGCCGAACAGCGGGAACGACTCGATGCTCGACCCGCGGCCGAGGATGACCTCGGCCCGGCCGCCGGAGACAGCGTTCAGGGTGGAGTAGCGCTGGAACACCCGGACCGGATCGTCGGAGCTCAGCACGGTGACCGCGGAGCCGAGCCGGATCTTCTCGGTCCTGGCCGCGATCGCGGCCAGGGCCACGTCCCCGGCTGGCATCGGGAAGTAGTCCGTGTGGTGCTCGCCGATGCCGAAGAAGTCCACCCCGGCCTGCTCGGCGAACACGCCCTCCTCGACCACGTTGCGGATCGTCTGGGCGTGCGACAGCGGCGTGCCGTCGGCGCGGCTCTCCCGGTCGCCGAACGTGTCCAATCCGAAGGCGTAGGTCAGCGTCATGACAGGCTCCTCGCATCCTGGTGTACCGCCCGCTCGAACTCGGGCACCGTCAGTACCTGGCCGAACACCGGCCCGCCGGGCTGCAGCACCCGGCCCGCCGGCAGGCCGCCCAGCCGGACCGGGTCGTAGCCGATCCGGTCGGTCAGCTCGGCGACCGCGGCGACCGCCGCTGTGTCGTCGCCCGCCAGGCCGGACGCCCGCCGGTCCGGTGCGCCGGACGGCCGGGCCCGGTCCTCGAGCTCGTGATAGCCGATGTGGTTGAGCGCCTTAACCACGGCCGAGCCGGTCAGCCGCGCGGCCACGATCTCGCTGCTGCCGCTACCGTTACTGGCGCTGGTTTCGAACGCCGTCAGCATGCCGTCGCTGGCCGGCCAGTAGTTCATCGCGTCGACCACGACCTTGCCGGCCAGCTGCGCGGGATCGACGTCGGTCAAGCGGTGCAGCGGTATCGCGAGCACCACGACGTCCGCGTCCGCGACCGCGTCGCTGGCCCACCGCGGCTGCGCGCCGGGGATGACCAGCTCGGTGATCAGCGCGATGTCCTCCGGGTCGCCCGAGGTGGCGATGGCCACCGGGTAGCCGGCGCCGATGGCCAGCCGCGCGACGACCGGTCCGACATGACCCGCGCCGAGCACCGCGAGCCTGCTCTCGTTCTGCATGGCCAGCAAAACGGACTTTACCCCGCTTATATTCCGCCTCGCCGCCGGGACGGTCGCGGCATACGGGACGAGGAGCGGCCCGGCGGATTGACTGCAGTTTCGGGTGTCAGAACCCCCGAAACTGCAGTCAAAGTGTCAGTGATCCCAGGGTGCGTCCCAGTAGGGTCGCATCTCGACCTTGGCGGTCCGCGCCAGCGGATGTCCGGCCGCCAGCCGGATGGCCGCATCCAGGTCGGCGCACTCGACCACGCAGTAGCCGCCGATCTGCTCCTTCGTCTCGGCAAAGGGCCCGTCGGAGACCAGCAGCTCGCCGTCACGGACATGGACGATCGCGGCCTCGCCGGCCGAGCGGAGCGCGCCGCCGTGCACCATGACCCCGCGCTCGGTCATCTGCTCGACCCACGACTTGACGGCGACCATCATCGCCGCGTCCTCATCCGCCGTGGCCTCGGCGGACTCATCAACCCAGAACAGCATCATGTACTTCATGGCGTTTCCGATGCTCGCGCCCGCGGCCGGGCCCGGACATGCATGCGCTCGCCCTGCGGGCCGAACAGGATCAGCAGCTCGGCGGGCTCGGCCTCGGCCGCGCCGAACCAGTGCGGGACGCGGGTGTCGAACTCGGCGGCCTCGCCCGGCTTCATGACGAAGTCGTGCTCGGCCAGGCGCAGCCGGAGCTGGCCGGAGAGCACGTACATCCACTCGTAGCCCTCGTGGCTCTTCTGCTCGCCGGTTGGCTCGCCCGCCGGGGCCAGCATCTTGTAGGCGCGGATGCCGCCCGGCCGCTGGGAGAGCGGGATGAGCGTGCGCCCGTTCCGCCGTACCGGCCGGGCCCG
>DAIOWL010000253.1:6907-8692 GCA_036758545.1 Streptosporangiaceae bacterium
GCGATGGTCAGCGCATGAACGAGAACTATGACGTCGTGGTGGTCGGCGGCGGCGCGGCCGGGCTGAGCGGCGCGGTGGCGCTGGCCAGGTCCCGCCGCTCGGTCCTGGTCGTCGACGCGGGTGACCCGCGCAACGCCCCGGCCAGCCACGTGCACAACTTCCTCAGCCGGGACGGCACCCCGCCGTCCGAGCTCTCTGCGGCCGGACGCGCCGAGGTAACCGGGTACGGCGGCCGGGTCGAGACCGGCCGGGTCACCGCCCTGGCCCGGGACGGCGCGCGGTTCGGCGTCCAGATCAGCACCGAGGCCGGCCCGCGCACGGTGGCGGCCCGGCGGCTGCTGGTCGCCACCGGCGTGCGCGACGTGCTGCCCGACGTGCCCGGGCTGGCCGCCCGGTGGGGGATCGACGTGCTGCACTGCCCGTACTGTCACGGCTGGGAGGTCCGGGACCAGCGGATAGGAATCCTGTCCACCGGGCCGGCCGCCGTCCACCAGGCCCTGCTGTTCCAGCAGCTCAGCCCGTACGTGACGCTGCTGCGGCACACCGGTCCGGCCCCCGACGCCGAGCAGCGGGCCCTGCTGGAGGCCCTCGGGGTCGCCATCGCGGAAGGCGAGGTGGAACAGATCGAAGCCGACGCGAGCGGCCTCACCGGGGTCGTGCTGGTCGGCGGCGGTCACCTGGCCCTGGACGCCGTGGTGGTCGCGCCCCGGATGGAGGCCCGCGCCGAGGTGCTCGAACCGCTCGGCCTCGAGCCGGTCGAGGTCCTGCTCGGCGAGCACCCGATCGGCACCCGCATCGAGGCGGACCGGACCGGCGCGACCGCGGTCCCCGGCGTCTGGGTGGCGGGCAACCTCACCGACCCCCAGGCCCAGGTCGTCTCGGCCGCGGCGGCCGGCCTGATGGCCGGAGCCGCGATCAACTTCGACTTGGTCCTCGAGCAGGCGGCTAGCCCTGGTCGTGCAGGACCTGGTTGATGGCCGCCACGATCACCTTGGCCGAGCCGTCGATGGCCTGCGCCACCGGGCTGGACGGGTTGCGCAGCTGGGCGGCGATCTGCGCCGCGGACAGCCCGGCCAGCACCTGCGGGTCGTACTGCGCGCCGGCCAGGACGTACCGGTTGCCGATGTCGAGGAAGGGCACCGCGCCGGACTGGTCCGCGCTGTTGACGTACGGCGGCACGTCGTAGCGGCCGATGACCTGGCGGTCCAGTGCGGACAGCGGCTGCAGCGAGTGGCCGGCGTTGTCGGTCAGCTCGGTGGTGCGCAGCGTCAGCCGGGTGCTCTGGTAGCTGGCCCCGCGGAAGGACAGCGTGGCGGTGTTCGGGAAGACGTCGTTGGCCGCGGACTTGGTCACGCCGAGCTGGCTCAAGGTGCCGAAGTGGGACAGCGCGACAGCGAGCGACCAGCGCTCGGCCGCGCAGAACGGGCACGACTCCTCGCTGACGAACACGATGCCCGGCTTGCCGTCGATGGTCAGCGGCGGGCCCCCGGCCGGGACCTGCCGCAACGCGGTGGCCACCTGTCCGGGGCTGGCCTGGTCCAGCACCCCGGCCGGAACGGTCGTCACCTGCCGGGTGACGGCGGCGGGGGCGGCGGACTCGCTGGCGGTCAGGTGCGTCGGCGTGGCGGTCAGCTTGAGCGTGACCAGCGTCGCGACGATGGCCACCACCGCGGTGACCGCCCCGATGGCCAGCAGCAGCCGCCGCCGTGCCTCGGCCCGCTTGCGCGCGGCCCGCTCGGCGGCGATCCGCTCGCGGGCGCGGGGCTTGCCCTGGGTGCGGTGGGT
>DAIOWL010000254.1:0-6835 GCA_036758545.1 Streptosporangiaceae bacterium
CCTCCGGCGCAGCAGGCCCCGCCGGCCCCGCCGTCCGCTCCCGCCGCGCCGCCCCGGCCTGCTCCCCCGAGCCCGGCGCCGCCGCCTCCCGCGGTTGAGGGCGCCGAGGTCAGCAGGCTGCGCGGGGCGGCGGCCCGCACCGTCAGCAACATGACGGCCAGCCTGGCCGTGCCGACCGCGACCAGCGTCCGCGCGGTGCCGGCCAAGCTGCTCGTGGACAACAGGATCGTCATCAACAACCACCTGCGCCGCGGTCGCGGCGGCAAGGTGTCGTTCACCCACCTGATCGGGTACGCGGTGGTCAAGGCGCTGGTGGCGCTGCCGGAGATGAACCTCGCCTACGCCGAGGAGAACGGCAAGCCGGCCATCGCCCGGCCGGACCACGTCAACCTGGGCCTGGCCATCGACGTGCGGACGGGCGACGGCAGCAGGCAGCTGCTGGTGCCGAACCTCAAGGCGGCGGAGGAGATGGACTTCCGCCAGTTCTGGACGACCTACGAGGACACCGTGCGCCGGGCGCGCTCGGGCAAGCTCGCGGTCGCCGACTTCGGGGGCACCACCGCGACGATCACCAACCCCGGCACGATCGGCACCGAGCACTCGGTGCCGCGGCTGCTGGCCGGGCAGGGCTGCATCGTGGGCGTGGGGGCGATGGAGTACCCGGCCGCCTACGCCGGGGCGTCCGAGGAGACCCTGGCCCGGCTGGCCATCAGCAAGTCGGTCACGCTCACCTCGACCTACGACCACCGGATCATCCAGGGCGCCCAGTCCGGCGAGTTCCTGAAGAAGATCCACGAGCTGCTGCTCGGCGAGGACGGCTTCTACGACGAGATCTTCGCCGCGCTGCGCATCCCGTACGAGCCGGTCCGCTGGGTCAGGGACTTCCCGGCCGGCCACGAGGACGACGTCGCCAGGTCCGCCCGGGTGCAGGAGCTGATTCACGCCTACCGGGTGCGCGGTCACCTGATGGCCGACACCAACCCGCTCGAGGTCACCCAGCGCAAGCACCCCGACCTGGACATCAACCTGCACGGGCTGACCCTGTGGGACCTGGAGCGCGACTTCCCCACCGGCGGGTTCGGCGGGAAGGCGCGGATGAAGCTGCGGGACATCCTGGGCGTGCTGCGCGACTCGTACTGCCGGACCGTGGGCACCGAGTACATGCACATCCAGGACCCGGAGGAGCGCCGCTGGCTGCAGGACCGGATCGAGGTCCCGCACCCGCGGGCCGAGCACGACGAGCAGATGGCCATCTTGTCCCGGCTCAACGTGGCCGAGGCGTTCGAGATGTTCCTGCAGACCAAGTTCGTCGGCCAGCGCCGGTTCTCGCTCGAGGGCGCCGAGGCGCTCATCCCGCTGATCGACACGGTGCTCACCGAGGCGGCCGACGCGAACCTGGACGAGGCCGTCGTCGGCATGGCCCACCGCGGCCGACTGAACGTGCTGGCCAACATCGTGGGCAAGTCCTACGCGCAGATCTTCAAGGAGTTCGAGGGCAACCTGGACCCGAGCAGCGCGCAGGGCTCCGGCGACGTCAAGTACCACCTCGGGGCCGAGGGCACCTTCCGGGCGCCCGACGGCCGGGCGATCAGGACCTCGCTGGTGGCCAACCCGAGCCACCTCGAGGCGGTCGACCCGGTGCTGGAGGGCGTGGTCCGGGCCAAGCAGGACGTCATCGACAAGGGCGAGCCCGGCTTCACCGTGCTGCCCGTGCTCATCCACGGCGACGCCGCGTTCGCCGGGCAGGGCGTGGTGGCCGAGACGCTGAACCTGTCGCTGCTGCGCGGGTACCGGACCGGCGGCACCGTGCACATCATCGTGAACAACCAGGTGGGCTTCACCACCGCGCCGCAGTACTCGCGGTCCAGCGTGTACGCGACCGACGTGGCCCGGATGATCCAGGCGCCCATCTTCCACGTCAACGGGGACGACCCGGAGGCCGTGGTGCGGACGGCCCGGCTGGCCTTCGCCTACCGGCAGGCGTTCAAGAAGGACGTCGTCGTGGACATGATCTGCTACCGCAAGCGGGGGCACAACGAGACCGACAACCCGTCGTTCACCCAGCCGCTCATGTACGACCTGGTGGAGGCCAAGCGCTCGACCAGGAAGGTGTACACCGAGTCGCTGATCGCCCGCGGCGACATCACGATGGAGGAGGCCGAGGCGGCGCTGCGCGACTACCAGCAGCAGCTCGAGCGGGTCTTCACCGAGACCAGGGACGCGGCGGACCGGCCGGCCGAGCCCGGCAGCGTGCTCAGGCCCGAGCCCGAGGACCGCCCGGTCAACCACGAGGCGGTGCCGACCGCGGTGACCGCCGAGACCGTGAAGCGGATCATCGACACCCAGGTCAACCTGCCCGCGGACTTCACCCCGCACCCGCGGCTCAAGCCGCTGCTCGACCGCCGCGCGGCCATGCGCGAGGAGGACGCCATCGACTGGGCGACCGGCGAGCTGCTGGCGTTCGGCGCGCTGGTCCTGGACGGGCACCCGGTGCGGCTGGTCGGCCAGGACAGCCGGCGGGGCACGTTCGGCCAGCGGCACGCGGTGCTGGTGGACCGGCACACCGGCGCCGAGTACACGCCGCTCAAGCAGCTCGAGTCGGGCGCGGCCAAGTTCTTCGTGCACGACTCGCTGCTGTCCGAGTTCGCCGCGATGGGCTTCGAGTACGGCTACTCGGTGGCCCGCCCGGACGCGCTGGTCTGCTGGGAGGCCCAGTTCGGCGACTTCCTCAACGGCGCGCAGACGATCATCGACGAGTTCATCAGCTCCGGTGAGCAGAAGTGGGGCCAGCGTTCCGGCGTGGTGCTGCTGCTGCCGCACGGCTACGACGGCCAGGGGCCCGACCACTCCTCGGCCCGGGTGGAGCGGTTCCTGTCGCTGTGCGCGCAGGACAACATGACCGTGGCCATGCCGACCACGCCGGGCAACTACTTCCACCTGCTGCGCTGGCAGTGCCTGTCCGGCCGGCACAAGCCGCTGATCGTGTTCACGCCGAAGTCCATGCTGCGGCTCAAGGCGGCGGCCTCGCCGGTCGCCGACTTCACCACCGGGTCGTTCCAGCCGCTGATCGGTTCGGCGCAGGAGTCGGACGCCGATGTGCGTCGCGTGGTCCTGTGCTCCGGGAAGGTGTACTACGACCTGGCCGCGCGGCGCCGGGCCCTGCTAGCCAACACGGGCGGCGCGACCGACACCGCGATCGTCCGGGTCGAGCGGCTGTACCCGCTGCCGGTCTCGGAGCTCTGCGCCGAGCTGGCCCGGTACCCGGAGGCGGAGTCCGTCACCTGGGTGCAGGAGGAGCCGGTCAACATGGGAGCCTGGCCGACCATGGCGCTGAAGCTGCCGCGGGTGCTCAGTCGCCCGGTTGGCGTAGTGTCGCTGCCGGCCAGCTCAGCGCCCGCGGGCGGTTCGGCCAAGCTGCACGCCACCACCCACCGGGAGATCATCGAGACGGCCATCCCCCAGGGGAGCTGATGTACGTGTACTTCACTGACCGCGGCATCGAGGAACTCGCGGAGCGGCGCGGCGAGGAACAGGTCTCGATGGCCTGGCTCGCCGAGCGGCTCCGCGACTTCGTCGACCTCAACCCCGGATTCGACGTCGCCGTTGACCGGCTGGCCAGCTTTCTGGCCCGGCTCGACGACGAGGACGACTGACTGGCCCGGTAAGGCTCCTGGCGGCCGCCGGGGCGGGTGACCGGGCCCGTTCGGCCTCCATCGGGGCGGTCGTGTCGCCGGCCGGCCGTCTCTCCCCGGCCTCAGCCACCATTCGCGATACATCTTGACTTTGATGAAATGAGATATATCGTTAGGTGTACTGAGCAGGCCGATGGGAAGGACGGGTGGAATGCCGACGAGCGAGTGGAGCATCGAGACTCCTACCAGCCTGGAATTCGACGAGGTGACCGGGCTGCGGGTCAGGCTCATCGCGGGCTCGGTAGCGGTGCTCGCCACCAGCGGGAAGCCGACGCTCGAGGTGTCCAGCATCGAGGGCGACCCGCTCAACGTCACGTTGGCCGACGGGGTCCTGACCGTCGCGCACGAGAACCTCAGCTGGGAGGGCCTGCTGAAGTGGCTGCGGCCGCAGCGGCATTCGGCCACGGTGACGGTGAGCGTACCGCGGAAGTGCGCGGCGCAGGTCGGCGTGGTCAGCGCGACCGCCGTCATGTCCGGCATGGGCGCGCGCGCCTCGGTCAAGAGCGTCTCCGGCGGGATCACGCTGGACAGCGTCACCGGTGACGTCGACGCCAACACCGTCTCCGGGGCGGTCGAGGCGCAGGGCATCAACGGCAAGCTCAACTTCAACACGGTGTCCGGGGACCTGACGCTCGCCGACGGGTGGCTCGAGCGCCTTGACGTGAACGGGGTCAGCGGCGACGTGACCGCCGACCTCGACCTGGACCCGCTGGGCGGGATGCAGGTCACCACGGTGTCCGGTGAGGTGGTGCTCAGGCTGCCGGCCGAAGCCGACGCCCGGGTGAACCTGCACTCGGTCTCGGGTGACGTGCGGAGCGAATTTGCGGAGCTTAGGCGATCATCGGCCCCGGCGTCTCGTAGCGTTAGCGGTAGCCTTGGCGCCGGCTCGGGACAGGTGTCCGTGACCACCATGTCCGGCCGGGTCATGCTGCTGCGACGCGCCGGGCGCGGCCCGCAGGATGTACGGGCTGACGAACAGCCTGATAATGAGAATGAGATGGAAGGCGAGGCCAGTTGAGTCCGGTATTCCGCCATGGAAGCCTCCGGCTGTACCTGCTCAGGCTCCTCGATGAGGAGCCCAGGCACGGCTACGAGGTAATCCGGCTGCTGCGTGACCGGTTCATGGGCGTGTACTCGCCCTCCCCCGGCACGATCTACCCGCGGCTGGCCCGGCTCGAGGAAGAGGGCCTGGTCACCCACGACGAGGTGGACGGCCGCAAGGTCTACCGGATCACCGAAGCCGGCCGCGAGGAACTGCGCAGCCGCAGTGATGAGCTCGACGAGCTCGAAGAGGAACTGTCCGCGTCGGTCAGCGACATCGTCCGTGAGGTCAGGGAGGACGTCAGGCAGACCGTGCGCAGCCTGCGCGAGGAGCTGACCTGGGCGGCCCGCGAGTCCCGCCGGATGGGCCGGGAGATGGCCTCCGACGTCCGCGAGCAGGCCAAGCAAGCCCGTGACGAGGCCCGCGATCAGGCGAAGCAGGCCCGTGACGAGGCGCGCGAGCAGGTCAAGCAGGCCAAGGAACAGGCCCGTGAGCAGGCGCGGCAGGCCCGTGAGGATGTCCGCGAGGGGCAGGACCGGGCGCGTGAGCCTGACGAGTCCCGCGGCGTTGGTGCCGCCTCCGGCGAGGGCGGTGCCGCCTCTGGCAGTGAGGGACCGGGGCCCGAGGCGGCCCGGCGGGTGCACGAGCAGGCCCGGCGGCTCCGCGAGGAAGCCAGGCGTGCCCGCGACGAGGCCATCGGCGCCGGCCGGCTCGGCGATCCCGTCGGGGCCGGCTTCCGCGCCGACGACCACGACTGGGATGCGCCGGGCGGGTCAGGCTGGGGTCAGGGACCGGGCTGGACGGACTGGCCCGGGCGGCGCGGCTGGGAAGACTGGGCGCGGATGCGCGGGCGGCCCGGCTGGCCCGGCGGGCTCGACTTCGGGACCCTGCGCGACCTGGAGCGGGTGGCCGTCCAGTTCACCTCCGACCTGCGCCGGGTGGCCATGCAGTCCTCGGCCGCGGGCGAGAACGTGATCACCGACCTGCGCACGATCCTGGAAGACGCGCTGGACCGGATCAAGTCCGAGATCTTCGGCCCTGGCCACGAGGAAGCGGAAGGGAAGGGCCCTGGCACCGCCGGGGCGGCCGACTCCCCCGACGATGCTTCCGCTGATGCCTCGGCGGCTGACGCCTCGGTCGCCGACGCTTCGGTCGCCGACGACACTCCCCCTGCGGGCGACGCCGGGAAGCCGTCCGGGAAGGACTGACCCGCTAGAGGGTGAAGACGATCTTGCCGAACAGGTCGCCGGCGATCATGGCCTGGAAGCCGTCCCGCGCCTGGGCCAGCGGCAGCACCCGGTCGATGACCGGGCGGGCCCCGGTCTGCTCGAGGAACCTGGTCAGCCGGCCGAGCTGATCGCGGGACCCCATCGTCGAGCCGGTCACCGACAGCTGCGTGAAGAACACCCGGGTCAGTTCGGCCGGCGGGGCGTCGCCGCTGGTCGCGCCGGAAATCACGATCCGGCCGCCGGGCTTGAGCGACCGCACGGAATGCGCCCAGGTAGCCTGTCCGACCGTCTCCAGCACCACGTCGACCCGTTCCGGCAGCCTGGCCCCGGACGGGAAGACCTGGTCGGCGCCGAGCTTGAGGGCCTGCTCGCGCTTGGTCTCGCTGCGGCTGGTCGCCCAGATCCGGTAGCCAGCCGCGCGGCCGAGCATGATCAGCGCGGTGGCCACCCCGCCGCCTGCGCCCTGTACGAGCAGCGTCGCGCCCGGCTGGACCCCGGACTTCTCGAACAGCATCTTGTACGCGGTCAGGTAGGCCGTCGGCAGGCACGCGGCCTCCTCGAAGGACAGCGCCGCGGGCTTCGGCACCAGGTTGCGGCGCGGTACGCAGACCCGCTCGGCGAAGGCGCCGTCGTGGCGCTCGGACAGCAGCGACCGGCGCGGGTCGAGGGTCTCGTCGCCGCCACCCGCGTCGGGATCGGCGATGACCGCGTGCACCACGACCTCGTTGCCGTCTTCGTCGAGCCCGGCGGCATCGCAGCCGAGCACGATGGGGAGCCGGTCCTCGGAGATACCCACGCCGCGGAGCGTCCAGACGTCGTGATGGTTGAGCGCGGCCGCCTTCACCGTGACCGTCGTCCACCCGTCCGGGCAG
>DAIOWL010000254.1:6935-8665 GCA_036758545.1 Streptosporangiaceae bacterium
CTGGCCGTCCGGCTCACCGACGTGGGCATCGACCGGTTCGGCATCTGCCAGGCGGCGGGCTGCCCGGGCGTTTTCATCGACACCAGCACCAGCAACACCAGGCGTTACTGTTCCGAGCGCTGCATGAACAGGGCAAATGTCTCCGCGTACCGGGCCAGGAAGCGCGGCGAAGACGAGGGCGAGGCGAAGACGCCTAGCGCCACGGCGTAGCGCGCCGCGGTGTGGCGCGGAGTTTCAGACCGCCCCTTTCCGGGCATCTTGGCCGGTGATAGCCATCACATACCGACTGCAAAACGTAACGTCGAGTTATTCGTCCGACATCTGCAAGCGCTGTGAGGTAACGGTCCCGGAGCGCCATTAGTCCCGCCATATGGGCCGTGACCTGCGTTATCAAAACGAATCCGGGTGAACACTTCTCAGTTATGTCGATCATCTCTACGATGATTTCACTCGACGCATACGAGACGCTCATCCGGCAGGGCGGGGATCTCGCGCCGCGGGTGGCTAGCCCAACGGGCACGATCGGAAAAGGGATGGCACATGGCAGCTGAAACTGCAGGGGTCGCCGTAACAACACCGACAGACGTCGGCCTTAAACGGGAGCTCGGGCTGATCGGGGCCACCTGGGCGTCCGAGACGTCGATCATCGGCTCGGGCTGGCTGTTCGGCGCGCTCTTCGCCGCGCAGGCCGTGGGCGGCGCCGCCGTCCTGGCCTGGCTCATCGCCGGAGTCGTGGTCATCGTCCTCGCGCTCGCCCACGCCGAGCTCGGCGCCATGTACCCGGTCTCCGGCGGCACGGCCAGGTTCCCGCACTTCGCGTTCGGCAGCGTGGCCGGCATCGGGTTCGGGTTCTTCTCGTACGTGCAGGCCGTGACGATCGCGCCGATCGAGTGCTTCGCGTTCATGCAGTACGCGTCGTACTACTGGCCGAGCATCTACAACGCGGATACGAAGAACGTCACCGGGGTCGGCTTCATCCTGACGATCATCCTGATGGCCATCTTCGTCGCGGTCAACTTCCTGGCCATGCGCATCTTCGCCCGGGTCAACAACGTCATCACCTGGTGGAAGGTCGCGGTCCCGGTGCTGGCCATCATCGTGCTGCTGACCCAGTGGCACTCCGGCAACTTCACCGCCGGAGGCGTGGGCTTCATGCCGGGCGGGATCAGGGCCCTGTTCGGCGCGCTGCCGGCCGCGGGCATCATCTTCGCCTACTCCGGCTTCGAGCAGTGCGACCAGCTGGCCGGGGAGATCAAGAACCCGGGGCGCAACCTGCCCCTGGCCATCATCATCTCGGTCCTGATCGGCACCGTGATCTACTGCCTGCTCCAGGTGGCGTTCATCGTCGCGCTGCCGCCGGCTCTGCTCGGCGCCCACGGTGGTCTGATCGGCCTCACCTGCCCGGATACGGGAACGTGCAATACGTCCATCTCGCAACTGAACGCCGGACCGTTCGCGGCCGTCGCGGTCCTGGGCGGGGTGGCCTGGCTGGCGCACATCCTGCGGATCGACGCCTTCGTCTCCCCGTCCGGCACCGGGCTGATCTACACGACCGGGACGTCGCGGGTCAGCTACGGCCTGGCCAGGAACCGGTACTTCCCGCAGATCTTCGGCCGGGTCAGCAGCAACGGCATCCCGTGGGTCGGGCTGATCGCCGCGTTCATCATCGGGCTGTTCTTCCTGCTGCCGTTCCCGAGCTGGCACTCGCTGGTCGGCCTGATCACCGGGGC
>DAIOWL010000255.1:0-1399 GCA_036758545.1 Streptosporangiaceae bacterium
GATGCCACGGCGGCTGCCATTCCGCAACCAGTCCCCGCGATCTGTGGATAACCACCCCCCTGATCTTCTTCCGGACGGGACGACGTGTGGCCGGCACACTGATGTGGATCGTCGAGATTGGCTTGTCGATCAGGCCATGAAGTTCTGCCGCCGTCTGATGGCTGAGGGCAGCGCCGGTTCCTGAGCACAATACGACTGCCCACAGTTTCGCATCTCTGGACAGCGCGCCCGAAAACGTCGCGTATACCCCGCGGTATAGACGCTGCCAGGTGCCTGACCGGAGTCGTCTGTCGATGGCATCTTCGCGGAAACCAGCATCCTGGGCTTGCTGCCGCGAAACCACGCCATGTTGATTTTGGAGCTGGCTGCGCCAGCGCATACTGCGTTCGCTTTCCACGACCCTTAGCCTGAGCCCGCCGAAATCCCCTCGCCACACCCATTTCCAGCCTGTGGATAACCGGTGGTCAGTCATCGTGGACGGTAACCCGCGTAAAACGGGGGGTAACGGTCCACGCTAATGAGGGCCCATCCGCGAATGGGTGAAATGCGATATTTGTCCGGGTTGCGGGCGGGCGCGGGGAGTTGGGTGCGCGGGGCGCCGGGTGCGCAGTGCGGTCCGAAGCCGGAGCGGGGCGCGGTGGGGCGTCAGGCATCGGGGCCGGGGCCGTGGTAAGCGTGGGCGCGGGGTTAGATGGGGGGTTCGTAGGTGCTGACCCAGTGGACCTGGAGCCAGGCCATGAAGGTGGACCAGGCGCCGGTTACCTCGAGCAGGCCGACGCAGATCAGCATGGCGCCGCCGATCCTGGTTACCAGCCGGGCGTGGCGGCGGAAGAACGCGAAGGCCCGCATCGCCACCTGGAAGCCGAACGACACCAGCAGGAACGGCACGCCCAGCCCCAGGGCGTACACGAAGGCCAGCACGGCGCCGCGCGCGACGGTGCCGGTGGAGGCGGACAGCGCCAGCACGGCGGTCAGCGTGGGACCGATGCAGGGAGTCCAGCCGAGGCCGAACATCACCCCGAGCAGCGGCGCCCCGGCCAGGCCCGCCTTCGGCCGCGCCGCGGGCCGCGCGATGCGGCCGGCGAACGAGAACCGGTCGAACGCCCCGGCGAACAGCAGCCCGAGCAGGATGGTCAGCCCGCCCAGGACCTGGGTCAGCACCCGGGCGTGCCCGGTCAGCAGCTGCCCGAGCCCGCCCAGGGCCGCGCCATACGCCATGAACACGACGGAGAAGCCGAGCACGAACAGCGCCGTCCCGGCCACGACCCGGCCGCGAGGCGGGACCGCCGCGGTGGCGGCCAGCGGGGGAGCGGCCACCGCGACCCCGGACCCAGGCACCCCAGCTGCAGGCACCCCAGTTGCAGGCGCCCCAGCGGCGGACGCGCCAGCTGCGGACGCG
>DAIOWL010000255.1:1499-3402 GCA_036758545.1 Streptosporangiaceae bacterium
TGCAGGCACCCCAGTTGCAGGCGCCCCAGCGGCGGACGCGCCAGCTGCGGACGCGCCGGCGGCGGACGCGCCAGACGCAGACGCTCCAGGCGCCGCCGGAAGCGAGGCGGGCGCAGCGGGAGACGAAGGCCCGCCCGCTCCGGCCATGCCGGTGACGAAGGACAGGTAGCCGGGCACCAGCGGCAGGCAGCACGGCGACAGGAAGGTGACCGCCCCGGCGGCCGCGGCCACGGGGAGCGCCAGCAACAGGGGACCAGAGGTCACGAGCTGGGTAATGCTCATGTCGCCTCCGGTGCGGGATAAGGGTGCCTGGATTCACTATGCCATGGCCGCCCGGGCCGGTCGACGGCCGGTTACTACATCTCGTAGTGGGCATTGGGCGCCAGCGCGAGCCGCTAGGGTTAGCGAGGTGAGATCGGTCCTCACCCGGACGCGCACGCCCACCGGGGAACATGACGCGCCACGCCGCTGGCTGCTGCCCGCCGGCCTGGGCCTGTTCGCCGTGGCCCTCGGGCTCTACGTGATCTACACGGTCATCCACCCGCAGAGCTTCACCATGGACCCGGTGGACCTGGCCGTATACCGGTCGGGCGGGCTCATCGTCCGGCACGTCCGGCCGCTGTACGACCCGCGCCTGGCGGCGCCGCTCTACGACTGGATCGGGTACGGCAAGCTGCACCTGCCGTTCACCTACACGCCGTTCGCGGCGATCGCGTTCGCCGTCATCTCGTTCGTGCCCTGGTGGCTGTCCCAGCAGCTGTCGGTGGCGGTGGACATCCTCGCGCTGCTCATCGCGCTCTGGCTGACCCTCGGCGGGCTCGGCTACCGGAGGGACAAGACCAGGCTGGCCGTCACCCTCCTCGGCGCGGCCGTCGTCTTCTGGACCGAACCCGTCCTGCGCACCATATACCTGGGCCAGGTCAACCTGGTCCTGATGGCGCTGATCATCTGGGACCTGTGCCAGCCCGATACAGAGAACAGCCGCTGGTGGAAGGGGTTCGGCACCGGGATCGCCGCCGGGATCAAGCTGGTCCCGCTGATCTTCATCCCGTACCTGCTGCTGGCCAGGAAGTTCCGGCAGGCCGCGATGGCCTGCGCGGGCTTCGCGTTCACCGTGCTGCTCGGCTTCGCGCTCCTGCCGGCCGACTCGCGCAAGTGGTGGTTCGGCGGCCTGTTCTTCCAGGGCGGCCGGACCGGCTTCACCGGCTGGGCCGGCAACCAGTCGCTCGACGGGCTCATCACCCGGCTGACCGGCAGCATCAACGGCGCCAGGCCGGCCTGGATCGCGGCGGCCGTCGTGGTCGGCGCCATCGGGGTGACCGCAGCCGCGTTGCTCGACCGCAAGGGGTACCCGCTTCCCGGGCTGCTGATGGCCGCGCTGACCGGGCTGCTCGTCTCGCCGATCAGCTGGGATCACCACTGGGTGTGGATCGCGCCCGGCGCGCTGGTGGCCGCGCACTACGCGGTGCGGGCCTGGCGACGCCACGCCAGGCGGACCGCCTGGGCGCTCGGGATCCTGGCCGCGGGCATCGTGGCCTGGTTCGGCGCCTGGCCGGCCCGGCTGTTCACGCACAAGCTCAACCTCGGCAACGACTCGCTTGGCCTGCTCTGGATTCCCAGGAATACCAACCCCGTCTACTACCAGTGGTACGGCGACAAGCGCTGGTTCACCGAATACCACTGGCACGGCCTGGCGCTCATCGCGGGCAACGCGTACGTGCTGGCCGGGCTGGCACTGTTCGGACTGCTCGCCGCGCTGGCGCTGCTGCTGCCGCACCGGACGAAGGAGCACGACAATGAGCCAGGCACTGCAGCCAGAACTCAGGGAAGTCTGCGAGGACGTCTACGCCTACCTGCAGCCTGACGGCAGCTGGTACCTGAACAACACCGGCTTCCTGGTCAG
>DAIOWL010000255.1:3502-8648 GCA_036758545.1 Streptosporangiaceae bacterium
CCTACCTGCAGCCTGACGGCAGCTGGTACCTGAACAACACCGGCTTCCTGGTCAGCAAGACCGGCGTGATCAGCGTCGACGCCACCTCCACCGAGCGCCGCACCCGCGCTTACCTCGACGCCATCGCCACCGTCACGGAAAAACCCGTGCGCACCTTGGTCAACACCCATCACCACGGCGACCACACGCACGGCAACTACCTGATGAGCGGGGCCACCATCGTCGGCCACGAACGCTGCCGCGAGGCCATCCTGGCCTCGCCGATACCGCCCCCGCCGGGTATCTGGTCGGAGGTGGACTGGGGTCACCTGGAGCCGGCCCCGCCGTTCCTGACCTACGCCGACGGCGTCACCGTGTGGTCCGGCGACCTGCGCTGCGAGGTCCGCTACGTGGGCACCCCGGCGCACACCACCAACGACTCAATCGTGCACATCCCCGACCGCGGCGTGGTGTTCGCCGGCGACCTGCTGTTCAACGGCGGTACCCCATTCGCGCTGATGGGTTCGGTCAGCGGCTGGATCGAGGTGCTGGAGACCGTGCTCCGCCCGCTCGGCGCGCACACCATCGTCCCCGGCCACGGCCCGGTCTGCGGGCCCGAGGTCATCGACGACGTGCTGGCCTACCTGCGCTTCGTACAGGATCTCGCCCAGGAGGCCGGGGCGGCAGGCCTGAGCCCGCTGGACGCCGCACGCCAGGCTGACCTAGGTGGGTTCGAGGACCTTCTTGATGCCGAACGGATCGTGGGTAACCTGCACCGTGCCTACCTCGAGCTGGACCAAGCCGAACGCGGCGCCGAGGTAGACCTCGTCCGCGCCCTCGGCGACATGATCGCCTACAACGGCGGCCAGCCGCTCACCTGCCACGCCTAAGTACATGGCCTGGTTCAACGAAGAAGTAGCGGGCCTGCTCCGGGAGTACGCCGAGCTGACGCAGATCACCGGCGGTGACGTGTTCCGGGCCAGGAACTACGAGAAGGCGGCCCGTTCGGTCCGGGGCTGGGGCGACGACATCGGCCAGCTCGACGCCACAGCGCTGCGGGCGATTCCCGGCGTGGGCGCGTCGATCGCGGCCAAGATCGCCGAGTACCGCGAGAGCGGGAGCATCCGGGCGCTGGACGAGCTGCGTGCGAAGATACCGCCCGGTGTCCTGGAGCTGACCCGGGTGCCCGGCCTGGGCCCGAAGCGCGCCCTGCAGCTCAGCCGGGACCTCGGTGTCCAGTCGGTGGACGATCTGGCGGCGGCGATCACGGCGGGTCGGCTGGACGGCCTGGCCGGGTTCGGGGCCAGGAGCGAGGAGCGGATCGCGGCCGGGATCGAGGTGTACCGGCAGGGCCGCGAACGGGTGCTGCTCGACGTGGCGCTGCGCACGGCGACCGAGATGGTGGACGCGCTCGCCCCGCTCGCCCAGCGCTGCGCCTACGCGGGCTCGCTGCGCCGGTGGCGGGAGACCATCGGTGACATCGACATCCTCGCCGCGGCCGACGACTCGGCGCCGCTGATGGCGGCGTTTTCCGCCGGGCATGAGGTGGTGGCCTCCGGCCCGGCCAAGACCACGGTCAGGACGGCGAGCGGGCTGACCGCCGACCTGCGGGTGGTGCCGCTGGACGCCTGGGGCGCGGCGCTGCAGTACTTCACCGGCTCGGCCGCGCACAACGTCGCGGTGCGCCAGATCGCGATCAAGCAGAAGCTGAAACTATCCGAATATGGACTATTCGACGTCGGGAAGGGGGGAGGGGAGGTGGGTGGGGAGCTGATCGTCTCCCGGACCGAGGAGGAGGTGTACGAGCGGCTGGGGCTGGCCTGGGTGCCCCCGGCCATGCGCGAGGATCGCGGGGAGATCGAGCTGGCGGCGCAGGGGCGGATACCCCGGCTCGTTCGGGTCGATGACCTGAGAGGGGACCTGCACACGCACACCGACCTCACCGACGGGGTGGCCTCGCTCGAGACGATGGCCGAGGCGGCGCGGCGACGCGGATACGAGTACTACGCCGTCACCGACCACGCGCCGGACCTGGTCATGCAGCGGATGACCGACGAGAAGATGCTGGCCCAGCGGGAGCAGGTGCGGGCGCTGACCCCGCACCTCACGGGGGGCCTCGTGCTGCTGCACGGCACCGAGCTCAACATCGGCCCGGACGGCTCGGTGGACTGGGACGGGGACTTCCTGGCCGGGTTCGACATCTGCGTCGCCTCGGTGCACTCGCACTTCGAGCAGTCCCGGGCCGAGATGACCAGGCGGTTCGTGGCCGCGTGTGAGAACCCGCACGTCAACGTCATCGGCCACCCCACCACCCGGCGGATGGGCAAGCGCCCGCCGGTCGAGGTGGACTTCGGCGAGCTGTTCCGGGCCTGCGCCCGCACCGGCACCGCGCTGGAGATCAACGCCTCGCCGCAGCGGCTGGACCTGCCGTCCGACCACATCCGCGCGGCTCGCGACGCCGGGGTCAGGTTCGCCATCGACAGCGACGCGCACTCCGTCTCCGATCTGGGCAACATGCCGTACGGCGCGGGCACCGCGCAGCGCGGCTGGCTCACCCCTGACGACGTGATCAACACCTGGCCGCTGGACCGGCTGCGCACCTTCCTCCGCAAAGACCGGTGAGAATCGGCGGCCGCACCGGTCTATACAGGCATGGACACGCTTCCGGGCGCGATCGGCCTGCTGGCCGGCGCGGTCAGCTACATGCTCGGCGTCTGCGCGCCGCTCGGCCCGGGGGAGATGGCGCTGCCCACGCCGTGCCCGCACTGGGACCTGGCCAGGCTGCTCGGCCACCTGTGCGAGTCGATGGCGGATCTGGAGGCGGCGCTGCGCACCGGGCGCCTGGACCTGGACGGACGGCCCGGCCAAACCGGGGGCGACCCGGTCGAGGCGCTCCGCGACCGCGCCGCCGAGCTGCTGTGCGCCGGGTACTGCTACGCCGGCCCGGAGCGCTTCGTGGCCGTGGGCGGCCTGCCGATCCCGGCCGGCGTGGTCGCCTGCACCGGGGCGGTGGAGATAGCGGTGCACGGCTGGGACGTCTCGACGGCCCGCGGCTGGGCCGACGGCGTTCTCCAAGCCCCGATCCCGGCCGCGCTCGCCACCCGGATGCTCCGGCTTGGCCCGCTGCTCGTGGCCGGGCGGGAGGGGTTGTTCGGCGTCCCGGTCGAGGTTCCGGCCCAGGCCAGCCCGGGTGACAGGCTGGTTGGTTACCTGGGCCGGCACCCGGGTGCTGGCTCATAGTTACTGACGGGTAATATAAAGGGGTCATCGTTCTCCGCAGCTAGGGGGAGGCCACGTGGCCCGCACCGCACGCGACGTCGTCTTCGTGGACGGCGTTCGCACCCCGTTCGGGAAGGCCGGGCCTAACGGCCTGTACGCCGAGACCAGGGCCGACGACATGGTCGTCAGCGTGATCCGCGAACTGCTCCGGCGCAATCCCGCGCTGCCGCCCGAGCGGATCGGCGAGGTGGCCATCGCCGCCACCACCCAGACCGGCGACCAGGGACTGACCATCGGGCGCAGCGCCGCCGTGCTGGCCGGGCTGCCGAAGTCGGTGCCGGGCTACGCCATCGACCGGATGTGCGCCGGCGCCATGACCGCCGTGACCACCGCCGCCGGGTCGATCGCGCTGGGCGCCACCGACACGGCGATCGCGGGCGGCGTCGAGCATATGGGCCACCACCCGATGGGGTCCGGTGTCGACCCCAACCCGCGGTTCATCTCCGAGCGCCTGGTCGACCCGTCCGCGCTGGTGATGGGCTCGACCGCGGAGAACCTGCACGACCGGTTCCCGGCCGTCACCCGGGAGCGGGCCGACGCGTACGCGCTGGGCAGCCAGCGCAAGGTCGCCGCCGCCTACGCGGCGGGCCAGATCCAGCCCGACCTGGTGCCGGTCGCGATCCGCAGCGCCGAACGCGGATGGGGACTGGCCACTGCGGACGAGCCGCCGCGCCCGGACACCACGCTGGCCGCGCTGGCCGGGCTCAAGACGCCGTTCCGGCCGCACGGCCGGGTCACCGCGGGGAACTCGGCCGGGCTGAACGACGGCGCCACCGGCTGCGTCATCGCCGCCGCGGACGTCGCCGCCGACCTCGGCCTGGACGCCAGGATGCGGCTGGTCGACTTCTCCTTCGCCGGGGTGGACCCCGAGGTGATGGGCATCGGCCCGGTCCCCGCCACCGAGGCCGTGCTGGCCCGCAACGACCTGACCATGGACGACATCGGCCTGATCGAGATCAACGAGGCGTTCGCGGTCCAGGTGCTCGCCTTCCTCGACCACTTCAAGATCGCCGATGACGACCCGCGGGTGAACCCGTGGGGCGGCGCGATCGCGCTCGGCCACCCGCTCGCCAGCTCCGGCGTGCGGCTGATGATCCAGCTGGCCCGCGAGTTCGCCGCTCAGCCCGCCGTCCGTTACGGCCTGACCACGATGTGCGTCGGGCTGGGCATGGGCGGCACCGTCCTGTGGGAGAACCTCAATGCCTGACGCGTCGCTTCTCACCTCGCTGTTCCCGGATGAGGTCGTCACCAGGGCGCTGGTACGCGACGTGGAGCTGCCCGGCGGCGATCAGGGTTCCGGCACGATGGCGCTCATCACGCTGGACAACGGGCGCGACCACACCCGGCCGAACACGTTCGGCCCGGCCGGTCTGCTCTCCCTGAACGACGCGCTGGACGAGGTGGCGGCGCGAACCGACATCGCCGCCGTGGGAGTCACCGGCAAGCCGTTCATCTTCGCGGTCGGCGCTGACCTGAGCGGCGCCCCGCTGATCGCCGCGCGGGACGAGGCCCTGACCATCGCCCGGCTCGGGCACGCGGTGTTCCGGCGGCTCGGCGAGCTGAGCGTGCCGTCGTTCGCGTTCGTGAACGGCGCCGCCCTCGGCGGCGGCCTGGAACTGGCGCTGCACTGCTCGTACCGGACGATCTCCTCCGGGGTCACCGCGGTCGCGTTCCCCGAGTGCTTCCTGGGCCTGCTGCCCGGCTGGGGCGGCACCTACCTTCTGCCGCACCTGATCGGCCCGGGGAACGCGCTGAAGGTCATCGTCGAGAACCCGCTCAGCCAGAACCGCATGCTGCGCGGCGCGCAGGCCTACTCACTCGGCATCGCCGACGCGATGTTCGAACCCGCCGACTTCCTGGCCGAGTCGCTGCGCTGGGCGGCCCGGGT
>DAIOWL010000256.1:0-8619 GCA_036758545.1 Streptosporangiaceae bacterium
CGCCCGCGCACAGGACTACCGCAGCATCTCCCGGGCGATGACGAGCTGCTGGATCTGGCTGGTGCCCTCGTAGATCCGGAACAGGCGCACGTCGCGGTACAGCCGCTCTACCGGGACCCCGCGCATGTACCCCGAACCTCCATGGATCTGCACCGCCCGGTCGGCGATCCGCCCCACCGCCTCGCTGGCGAAGTACTTGGCCGCCGACGGGGCGAGCCGCTGGTCGGTGCCTGCGTCGTACCGGTCCGCGGCGTCGAGCACCAGGGCCCGGGCCGCCATGTACTCGGTCTGCGAGTCCGCCAGCATGGCCTGGATCAGCTGATAGTCGGCGATGGGGTGGCCGCCCTGGGAGCGTTCCCTGGCGTAGGTCACGCTCTCGTCGATCAGCCGCGCCGCCACGCCCGCGCACAGGGCCGCGATGATCAGCCGCCCGTGCGCCAGGCTGCGCATCGCGGTGGAGTAGCCGGCCGCGGCCGCCTCCCCGACCAGCGCGTCGCGGGGGACCCGCACGCCGGAGAACGAGACGTCGGCGGTCCACGCGCCGGCCTGGCCCATCTTGTGGTCCTTGGCCGCCACCGAAACCCCGTCCAGCCGGGCCGGGATGACGAACACGCCGATGCCCCTGCCCGGCGGCGCCGCCGGGTCGGTGCGGGCGAACACCATGAAGACGTCCGCCGCCGGGGCGTTGGTGATGTACCGCTTGAGGCCGTCGATGACCCAGCCGTCCCCGTCAGCGGCGGCGGAGGTGACCAGGCGGCTCGGGTCGGATCCCGCGTCCGGCTCGGTCAGCGCGAAGGACGCGACCACCTCGCCGGAGGCCAGCCGCGGCAGCCACTGCTTGCGCTGCTCCTCGGTCCCGGCCAGGACCAGGACCTGGCCGGCGATGCCGTTGTTCGTGCCGAACAGCGACCGGAACGCCGGGCTGGTGTAGCCGAGTTCCATGGTCACCAGCACCTGCTGCCGCACCGACAGGCCCAGACCGCCGAACTCGGCGGGCAGCGCGTACCCGTACAGCCCCATCTCCTTGGCCTGCGCGATCAGCCGGCCCGGTATCTCGTCGGACTCGTCGATGCCGGCCTCGGCGGGCATCACCTCGCGCCGGACGAAGTCCCGGAGCACCTCGATCAGCTCGTCGAACTCGGTCGTGCTCACCATGAGCCCATGATAAGGAGAGAACCGTGTCCGCTTCAGGCCCGCGCCGCCGCGCGATCATCGCCGCCCTCCCCGTCGCGGCCGCCCTCCCCGTCGCGGCCGGGCTCGCCGCCTGCACCTCGCCCGGCCAGCCGCAGCCCGCAGCCCTTGACTTCTTCACCGAGCACCAGGCCGCCGTGGTCGAGGCCGCGACCGCGCGGATCGCCCCTGGACCCACGGACGATCCGGCCGAGGCGGGGCACCCGGGCGCCCGCGAGGCGAACGTGACCGGCTACATCGACACGATGCTCGGCGCCCTGGACGACCAGGAAATCTTCGCCGGCGGCCCGTGGAGCAACCGGCACACGTCGGGCCCGGACCTGATGGCCCGGTTCACCCCGCTCGACCCGGTGGCCAGGATCGCCTGGCGCAACCGCATCATCGGCTGGCAGGACCAGTACGCGAAGGGAATCAGCCAGCTCGACAAGCTGGCCGGCGGCGACTTCACGAAAAAGTCCCCGGCCCAGCAGGACAAGATCCTGGTCAACCAGTCAGTCAGCGAGTTCACCAGCCTGCTGTTCGAGCACACCATCGAGGGCCTGTACGCCAGCCCCGAATACGGCGGCAACCGGAACCTAGCCGGCTGGAAGGAGATCGGCTTCCCCGGCGACATCCAGCCGCGCGGCTACTCCGCCGACGAGGTAGAGCGGTCCGACGGCCATGATCAAGTCGAGAACACCGGCGTCGTCGCCGACGTCCTCAAGTTGCTCGGCGCGCTCTAGCCCGCCCATGACCAAGGCCATAGTGATCGGCAGCGGCGCCGGCGGGTCGTTCGCCGCGATGGAGCTGGCGAAAGCCGGCTGGGACATCGTCATCTTCGAGAAGGGCCCCAATCACTTCACCAACCTGGGGGGCCAGGGCCCGTTCGGCACCGTGTTCGCCAACGACAGCCTGGCCATGTTGCAGCGCTACTTCGCCGAGCCCGACCCCGAGGTCTTCCCGCGCACCTGGCGGCCGAACCCTTCCGCCCCCGCCCAGACCGGCAGCGTCGACGAGCTACCCCAGGTCGTCGGCGGCGGCACCGTGCACTGGGACGCCAAGGTGCCCAGGTTCTGGGACATCGACTTCCAGCAGCGCTCCGCCCTGGGCCCATACCCAGGCGCCGACGTGGCCGACTGGCCGTTCAGCTATCACGACCTCGCCCCGTACTACGACGAGGTCGAGCGGCTCATCGGCGTCCAGGGCGACACGACCACGTTCCCTGACCTGGTGCATAAGCACGCACCAAGAAACGGCCAGTACCCGATGCCGCCCGGGCCGCAGATGCGCTCCTCCACCGCCATCGCGCACGGCGCCGCGGCCGTCGGCCTGCACCCGTTCCCGTTCCCGATGGCGGCCAACTCGGTCAGCGGCTACAACGGCCAGCACGCCTGCAACAACTGCGGGTTCTGCAGCAGCTTCGGCTGCCCGGTGGTGGCCCGGCCGTCCGCGCTCGTCCCGCTGCGCCAGGCGCTGCGTACCGGCCGGGTCGAGCTGAAACCCGAGACGATGGTGACCAGGGTCAACCTCAGCGGAAGCAAGGCGACGAGCGTCAGCTGGGTCACGATGACCGACCAGGGGGCAAGGACGGGCACCGAGGCAGCGGACGTCATCGTCATGGCCGCGTCCGCCATCGAGACCGTCCGCCTCGCCCTGCTCTCCGACTTCCCCGACCGCAGCGGCAAGCTCGGCCGCCGGCTGATGCTGCACGCGTTCATCGACGGCAGCGCGATCTTCCTCGACGAGCGGATGCACGCCCACCGCGGCCGGTCGGTGACCCAGTGCGCGGAGGATGCCGCCGACCCGGACTACCCGGGAGCCCGGGCGTTCGCGAAACAGCACGGGCTGCCCTACATCCGCGGCGGCCTGATGGAGCTGGGCGGCAGCCAGGACCCGATCGCCGAGGCGCAGTCCTACCAGACCCTGCTCAAATTCGTCCGCGCGTCCAAACCCTTCGGCACCGAGTTCAAGCAGCTCATGCGCGCCTCGATCCTGCGCGACCGGCTGGCGGGCTGCTCGCTCATCGGCCACGACCTGCCCTACCTGAACCACACGGTGACCCTCGACCCGCAGGTCAAGGACATCTTCGGGCTGCCGGTGGCCCGCATCACCTGGAGCGCGGGCCAGCACGAGCAGGTGGCCCAGCAGTTCTGGATCCCGCGGCTGAAGGCGATGATGACCAAGGCCGGCGCGGGGGTGGCGCTGGCCGTGCCCGCCACCGTCAACAGCGGCGGCCTGCCCACCGGCAACCACGTCATGGGCGGCATGATGATGGGGACCGACCCGGCCGCCAGCGTGACCGACGCCCACGGCCGGGTTCACGGCCTGGACAACGTGTACGCGGCCGACGGGTCGGTGTTCGTCACCTCGGGGGCGCACAACCCGACGAACACGATCATGGCCGTGGCCCTGCGCAACATGCGTCACCTCGCTGAGTAATTCCGTGGGCCTATGCGTAATGACGGCTTATCCGTAGAGTTTTGTACGTGCTGGGGCCGTCAGATGGCCGCGGGCCCCGGCGGGATTCGCCGGCAGCTTTCACGAGCGGTCAGGATCCGGGGGTGGTATGAGCAAGGTTTCCCCGGGCATTCTTGCCCCGCAGCACGAGGTGTTCACGCCTGATGAATGGCGGGCCAAGGGCCGCGAGTGGCGCAGTTCGGTGCCCCGGTCCAGCCATGCCCAGTGGGCGCCGCCAGCGGACCGGCCAGACCCGGTTGCCGTTCTGGAGGAGCAGGCCAGGACCCGGGTGCCGGATCTGATACCGATCCGCTACGGGCGCATGATGGCCTCGCCGTTTTCCTACTTCCGTGGCGCCGCGGCTCCGATGGCATGGGATCTGGCGCATACGCCCACCACCGATATCCGCGTGCAGGCCTGCGGTGACGCGCACCTGCTGAATTTCGGCATGTACGCCGCACCCGACCGGCGGCTGGTCTTTGACGTCAACGACTTCGATGAGACGCTTCCTGCGCCGTTCGAATGGGACGTCAAGCGGCTGGCGGCCAGCTTCGCCGTTGCTGCGCGGGACCATGGCTATAAGGACCGCGATGCCCATACCGCCGCGCGGCTGACCGTGCGCAGCTATCGCACCAGGATGGCGCGGTACGCTGCGATGCGTTTCTTCGACGTCTGGTATTCCAGGATCGATATCGACGAAGTGAGCAGGCTGTTCGACGTGCTGCAGCCGAAGGTGGCCGTCCGCCGCCGCCACCGCGATATTGCCCAGGCGCGCCGGCGCACGAGTCAGCGGGCCTTCCTGAAGATGTGCGACGAGGTCCAGGGGCAGTACCGCATCCGGCCGGCTTATCCGGTGATCATCCGCTTCCCGGTGGAGCGCTACCCGGGCGTCGTGGACGAGCTGCGCAGCGCTATCGCGCAGTACCGGCAGACGCTGGAGGCGGACCGCCGGGAGGTGCTGCGGCGCTACTACTTCGGCGACTTCGCGCGCAAGGTCGTCGGCGTCGGGTCGGTCGGCACCGAGGCGTTCGTCGTGCTGCTGATCGGCGACCGAGCTGACGAGCCCTTGTTCCTGCAGATCAAGGAGGCGCAAGAGTCGGTGCTGGCGCCGTACGCCGGTCCGAGCGAATACGAGCACCAGGGCGAGCGGGTGGTCATGGGCCAGCGGCTGACGCAGGCCACCACCGACCCGTTCCTCGGCTGGACGACCGGCATCGGAACGAGCGGCACGACCCTCAAGCACTACTACGTACGCCAGCTGCGCGACATGAAGGGCAGCATGAGCGTCCCCTTGATGGACCCGCTCCAGCTCGACTACTACGGCAGGCTCTGTGGCTGGGCGCTCGCCCGCGCGCACGCCCGGACCGGGCGGGCCACGATGATCTCCGGCTACCTGGGCACGAGCGAGACCTTCGACCACGCCATCGCGGACTTCGCCATCGCCTACGCCGACCAGAACGAGCGGGATTACCAGCGGCTACGCCAGGCTGTCTCCGCGGGACGCGTACTGGCGGCGGTCTAGGAAGGGTCCGGTTCGGGGGGCAGGGCCGGCGACACCGGGCGACTGGCAGTGCTCATCAGCATCCGCAACGCGACCGGCGGGTAGATGACCACCGACAACAGGCCGGCCACCACCAGAGCGGCGGCCGTGGACGTCCGTTGGTGACCGGTCTGGACTCCGATGACGGTAGCCACGACGATGAACGTGAGAGACGTGGCTTGCATGAAACCGGCCGCTATGGCGCGGGTACGCCCGACGACCCGCACGTACAGCAGAGCCGGCAGTCCCCGTACCACCAGCAGCGCGACCAGGAAGACCGGCACCAGGATGATCGCCCGGGTGCTGTGGAACAACGAGGTGATGTCGAGGCCGACGCCGGTGCTCACGAAGAACACCGGGATCAGGAACCCGAAGCCGATCGCTTCCAGCTTGCCCTGGAACTCCTCCTGGGAGTCCGGCGTCTCGTCCGTCCGGCGCACGACGACCCCGGCCAGGAATGCCCCCAGGATGGTGGCCAGCCCGAAGTGCTCGGCCACCGCCGAGAAGGCCAGGGCGAACGTGATGGCCAGCCGCACCCTCAGTTGGGAGCTCGTGTTCTCTAGCCGGTGCACGACCTCTCGCAGCGGGCTCCATGCCCGTACGCGCTGGGTCACCACCACAATGGCCGCGGTAAGGCCGACGAACCCGGCGAGCAGTCCCAGCTCCGCCCCCGGGTTCTTCGACGAAGCCGAGAAGAACACCGACAGCAGGACCAGCGGAGCGAGTTCGGCCAGTGAACCCGCGGCCATGATCATGCGACCGAAGGCTGTCTCGGTCTGGTTCGCGTCATGGAGAATGGGCACCAGCACCCCGAGCGACGTCGCCACCAGGGTGATCCCCACGAGCAGGCCGTCCCTGACCTGGCCTCCCAGTTGAAGCGCGTAGGCGACCAGGAGAGCCAGCAGCAGGGAAAGTACGAAAGCCCGGCTGACGAGGGTGAGGATCCGGCGGTCGAACCGCCGCAGGTCGATCTCGAAGCCGGCCATGAACAACAGGAAACCCAGGCCCAGGTCCGCTATCACCCGGACAGCCACGTCGAGGTGCACCCACCCGAGAACCGTGGGCCCGACCAGGATTCCGCCGAGGATCTCCAGCACCACCGCCGGCACCTTCACCGCCGGGACGAGCCCAAGGAACAAAGGCACCGTGACGGCGACCGCGCCGACGATCAGGAGACTGGTGAAGGAGATCATCCCCACGGAGACTACGCTCAGCGCCTCGCCTGGTCACGGCAGGGCCCCGGCCAGCCCGGCTTCAGCCAGCCCAGCCTCGGCCAGTCCAGCCTCAGCCAGCCGGGCGCCGAGCACGTCCTTGCGGATCTTGCCGGTCGAGGTGAGCGGGAAGGCGTCGGTGAACAGCCAGCGGACCGGGGTCTTGCAGGCGGCCAGCCGCTCCCGGCAGTGCTCAGCCAGTTCGGCCTCGGCCACGTCGAACGCGGGCCGGATCACCGCGCCCACCACCTCGCCCCAGAACCGGTCCGGCACCCCCACCACCACGGCCTCGGCCACACCCGGGTGGCTGGCCAGCACGGCCTCGATCTCGCGCGGGTAGATGTTCTCCCCGCCCCGGATGATCATCTCCTTGAGCCGCCCGCTGATCCGGCAGTAGCCGCGCTCGTCCATCGACCCCAGGTCGCCGGTGTGCAGCCAGCCGCCGGCATCGATGGCCGCGGCGGTCGCCTCCTGGTCGCCCAGGTAGCCGTCCATGACCAGGTAGCCGCGGGTGCAGATCTCGCCGATGGTCCCGCACGGCACGGTCGCGCCGGTGGCCACGTCGGCGATCTTGACCTCGGTCTGCGGTAGCGGCCGCCCCAGCGTCTCGGCCCGGTCGTCGGCCGTGTCGGATGGCCGCGTCATCGTGATCGAGCAGCTCGATTCCGTCTGCCCGAACGTGAGCGTGAACGGGACCCCGAACTCCGCCTCGACCTGCCGGACCAGTTCGGGTGGCACGATCGCGCCGCCGGCCAGCGCGAGCCGCAGGCTGGACAGGTCGCGCGGCGCCCGGCCGGCCGCCGCGAGCAGCGCGGTCAGCATCGTCGGCACGCCCCCGATGACGGTGCCGCGATACCTCTCGGTGAGCTCTAGCATCCGCGCCGGGTCGAAGCGCGGCAGGACCACCTGAGTGCCCAGCGTCTGCACTAGGCCGAGCGTGATCATCCCGCCGCCCGCCACGTGGAAGTACGGCATCGGGTTGACCATGACGTCCCCGGCCCGCAGGCCGATGGCCTCGGCGGCCAGCCGCGCGTTGTTGGTCAGCCCCCGGTGGGTCAGCACGGCCGCCTTGGGCGGGCCCGTGGTGCCCGAGGTGTACAGGATCTGCGCCGGGCTCGCCGGGTCGACCTCCGGCAGCGGGCCGTCGCCGGCCGGCCAGTCCCCGAGCGTCAGGACCTCCCGCAGCCGCGGCAGCCGGTCCCGCACCTGGGCCAGGATCTCGGCCTGCGCACCGCTGCGGAGGAACACCCCGGCCGCGCCGGAGTGCCCGAGCACGTGCGCCAGTTCCTCGCACCTGTACGCCGGGTTGACCGTGACCAGCGTCAGCCCGGCCAGCCCGGCGGCGAACTCGAGCAGCACCCAGTCCGGGCCGTTCCCGGCCCAGACCGCGACCGGCTCGCCGGGCGCGAACCGGGTGAGCAGCCCGCGCGCGACCCGTTCGGCCTCGTCCCGCAGCTCGCCAAAAGTCCAGTCCCGCCGATCCGGGTCGATCAGCGCGACCCGGTCCGGCGCCCGCCAGGCGGCGGCGCGCAGCACCCCGCCCACGGTGGTCGCCAGCAGCGGGGTCAGGGCACGGGCGGGCCAGTGCGACACGGTCACGGTGGTCATGGTGGTTCTCTCCTCATAGGTCCCGAACGGGCCGGGCGCGTGCCACCGCGCCCACCTCTACGCTGCCCTGTCCCGGACGCCGGGGCATCCGTGCCGCCACCCTGAGGTTTCGGCGGCCCTACCCGGAGAAAACGTCAGGGCTTACGCTGACCTCAGATGGAGCAGCAGGTCATACTCGAGCGCGACGCGGAGCTGGCGGCGCTGGCCGCCGCCATCGCGGCGGCCGAGGCCGGGCACGGCACCCTGGCGCTGGTGGAGGGTCCGGCCGGGATCGGCAAGACCACGCTGCTCCGGGCGGCCTGCCAGGGCCCTGGCGCGCGGGTCCTGACCGCCCGCGGGCTCGCGCTGGAGCAGGGCTTCCCCTACGGCATCGTCCGTCAGCTGCTCGACCCGGTCCGGGGCGAGGACGGGCTGATGGACGGGGCGGCCGCCCTGGCCGCCCGGGTGTTCGACTGGGCCGAAGCAGGCCCGGTCGAGGACGACGTCCGCTACGCCGCCATGCACGGCCTGTACTGGCTGGTCGCCAACCTCGCGGCCCGGCAGCCGCTGGTGCTCGCGGTGGACGACGCGCACTGGGCCGACGCGCCGTCGCTGCGCTGGCTCGCCCACCTGGCCGCCCGCGTCGAGCACCTG
>DAIOWL010000257.1:0-7130 GCA_036758545.1 Streptosporangiaceae bacterium
CTTCCAGCAGCCGGGTCAGCCCCTCCCGCAGCAGCGCGGCATCCTCGGCGATCACGACCCGCATCTAAACCGCCCCCTTCAGGCCTTCATCGGCAGCACGACGGTCACCACGGTAGGGCCGCCGGCCGGGCTGGACACATCGACCCTCCCGTCCACGGTGGAGACGCGCTGCACCAGTCCGGAGAGCCCGCTACCCCGGGTCACGTCCGCGCCGCCGATGCCGTCGTCGCCGACGTAGAGACGGAGCACCCCGGCCCGTTCGGTACTGATGTTTATCGTGATCTGGTTCGCAAAGCTGTGCTTGGTCGCGTTGGCGATCAGCTCGGCCGCGCAGAAGTAGGCGATGGTCTCGATGGCAGGCGCGGGCCGCTGGCCGATGCTGGCGGTGACCGAGGCCGGGATGGCGCTGCTGGCGGCCAGGCTGTCCAGCGCGCTGGCCAGGCCGTTATCCAGCACCGGCGGGTGGATGCCGCGGGCCAGGTCGCGCAGGTCGGCCAGGGCGTCCGTTGCGTTGCGGTGCGCCGCGTCGATCAGCTCGCGGACCGTCGCGCCGTCGTCGTCATCCAGTTTCTCCCGGGCCATGCCCAGGTTCATGGCCAGCGCGGCCAGCCGCATCTGGGCGCCGTCGTGCAGGTCCCGCTCGACCCGGCGCAGCGCCGCGGCCGAATCCTCCACCGCCAGCGTCCTGGTCCGCTCCAGCTCGCTGACCCGCTCGGCCATGGTGCTCGGCCCGAGCAGGCCGCGGGCCAGCGCGTAATCCGCCGCGTTGATCCCGCGGGCCAGCCACGCCGCGATGACCACGCAGAGCGCTCCGGCCAGGGCCGCGAGGTACGTACGGAGCCAGTTGGAGATGGAGAGACTTCCGACGAACGGGAGCGGAACCACCGCCACCAGCGGCGACAGGCTCGTCCCGGCGGGGTGGTTGCGGAACAGCAGCCAGTCGACCGGATAGGTGATGTCGATCAGGCCGAAGATGGTGAGCGTGATCGCGTACAGCTGGACCCCGGCGACCGGCAGCTTGATCAGGCTGTACCAGACGCCCCGCCAGGCGGCCCGGTCCCGCAGCCGCCGGTCCAGCCGGCCGAGCACGCCGGTGCCCGGCTGGAACCGCGGCGGCGCCTCGACCTGGTGGCCGAGGAATCGCCTGAGCATGCGGCGGTGCAGCGATCCGAGCCGCCGCGACACCCGCAGCGCCACGGTGATCAGCAGCAGGCCGATGACCGTGCCGATGATCGACGCCGACACGGTGAAGCCGGACGTCATCAGGACCACGGTGACAACGAAGCCGGCCACCCCGGCCAGCCCGCCGGTCAGGCAGTACAGCAGCTCACGACGGGTCCGGCGGGTGAGCGGGGCACCAAGGATGATGCCCGCTACCCGCCGGAGCTCGGATTCCACAGACCTATTGTCCTCCGCTGACGGTCTCAGTTCACGCGTCGCGCCGAGCCAGCGCCCAGGTGCCGACGGCGAGCGCGACCGCCGCGTACACGCACAGCATGCCGAACCCGACGCCGGGAGACAGGCTATGCGCCACCGGCTTGACCGCGGTCATCGAGTTCTCCGCGATCAGCATCGGCAGGAACTGCCCGACCGAGTTCTGGATCGAGGTGCCCAGCGGCAGCAGGATGAGCGGGAGCACGAACAAGATCCCGACCACGGCCGAGATCGCGCCCGCCGTGTGCCTGATGACGGCGCCCAGGCCAAGAGCGATGAGCGCGATCAGGGCCGGGTAAGCGCCAGCCATCAGCACCGCACGCAGCACGCCCGGCTGGCCGAGGGTGGCGTGCGGGGCCGGGGACCTCAGCACGAGCTCGCCCACGGCGAACGCGGCGAACGCGAAGATCTCCCCCGCGACCAGCGTGACCGCGCCGAGCACGGCCGCCTTGGCCGCGAGCAGCAGCGGACGCCGGGGCACCGCGGCCAGCGTGGCGCGGATCATCCCGGAGGAAAACTCGGTGGTGATGACGAGGACGCCCAGGACGCCGAGGGCGAGCTGGCCGATCGCGAGCCCGGCGAAGCTCATCTCGGTCGGGTCGAAGGACGCCCGGTCCGGCGCGGACATCGTGGCCCAGCGCTGATGGATCATGACCAGGATAGCCAGGCCGATCATGCCGGCTGCGAAGACAAGCAGAGTCCACCCGGTGGACCTGACACTGCGCAGCTTCAGCCACTCCATCCGGGCCACCGAGCGGAAGCCGTAGCCACCGCCCGCGGTCCGGGTCGCGCTGCGGGTCAGTGTGGCGGCGGTCATGACGGGCTCCCCTGGTAGGCGAGGTTGCTGGCGGAATAGTCGGTGCTGCCCTCGGTGAGAGCGAAGAACGCCTCCTCGAGGGAGTTGCTGCGGGCGGAGAGCCCGGCCACCGTGGTCTGCGCGAGCAGGCGGCCCTGGCCGATGACGACGAGACGGTCGGCGGTCTGCGCGACCTCGCTGATCAGGTGGCTGGAGATGAGCACGGTCCGGCCCTGCGCGGCCAGGTTCTTCAGCAGGTTGCGGATCCACCGGATGCCTTCCGGGTCCAGGCCGTTGACCGGTTCGTCCAGCAGCAGTACCGCCGGGTCGCCGAGCAGCGCGGCGGCGATGCCGAGCCGCTGGGACATGCCGAGGGAGAACTTGCCCGCGCGCCGGTCGGCGGCCTTCTCCAGCCCGGTGATCGCGAGCACCTCGCTGACCCGCCCCTTCGGGATCGAGTTGCTCACCGCGAGCGCGTTCAGGTGCGATCGCGCCGTGCGTCCGGGGTGAAAGGCCTTGGCCTCCAGCAGCGCGCCGACCTCGCGCAGCGGGCTGCGCAGGTCGTGGTAGCTCTTCCCGCCGATCCGCACCGAGCCGGCGTCCGGCCGGTCCAGGCCGAGCATCATCCGCATGGTGGTGGACTTGCCCGCGCCGTTCGGCCCGAGGAACCCCGTTACCGTGCCCGGCATGACGTCAAAGCTGAGGTTGTCCACGGCGATGGTGGAGCCGTAGCGCTTGACCAGGCCGCGTGCCTCGATCATGAGAAATCCTCCGTTACTGTCGGAGCGTGCCCGGCCCCCGCGTACTGGCGGGCACGCTCGCTGCTACGTAAGCATTGCGTCTGGTGCTCACGCTATGGATCAGGCACCCCGCCGGAGAACACAGCCAACACCCCTCTTGGGGGTGGGGTTTTCCCCCCGTACGGGATCATTGAGGGGTGAAGGTGATCGTCGCGGGAGCGGGTATCGGCGGGCTCTCGGCGGCGCTCTCGCTGCACGCCGCCGGGATCGAGGCGGTCGTGATCGACTCGGCGGCCACGCTGCGGCCGCTCGGCGTGGGGATCAACCTGATGCCGCACGCCGTGCGCGAGCTGACCGAGCTCGGCCTCGGCGGCGAGCTCGAGGCGACCGGCATACCCACCGCGGAGATGGTCCACTTCGACCGGCACGGCAACCGGATCTGGGGCTTCGCCAGCGGCCGGAACATCGGCTATCGCTGGCCGCAGTACTCGATTCACCGGGGCGAGCTGCAGATGATCCTGCTCGGCGCGGTGCGCGAGCGGCTCGGTCCCGGCGCGGTGCGCACCGGGACCGCGTTCGTCTCGTTCGCCGAGTCCCCGGCCGGCGTCCTCGTCCGCGTCCGCGACAGGTCCAGCGGGACGCTCTCGGAGCTGCGCGGCGACGTGCTGGTCGGCGCGGACGGGCTGTACTCGCAGGTCCGCGCCCAGCTGCATCCGGGCGAGCCGCCGCCGCGCTGGGGCGGCGTCATGATGTGGCGCGGCATGACGGAGGGCGCGCCGTTCCTGAGCGGCCGGACCGTCGCGGTGGCGGGCACCAACGCGGCGCTGAAGTTCGTCGCCTACCCCATCTCGCGACCGGCCGAACGGCGGGGCCGGGCGCTGCTCAACTGGGTGGCCGAGGCCAAGCTGCCCGAGCGGGCCCCGGTACGGGACGCGGAGTGGAACCGGGCCGACTGGAACCGGCAGGGGCGGCTCGACGACGTGCTGCCGTGGTTCGCCGACTGGAAGTTCGGCTGGCTGGACGTGCCCGCGCTGATCACCGGGGCGCCGCAGATCCTGGAGTACCCGATGGTGGACCGCGACCCGCTGCCGTCCTGGGGGTCGGAGCCGTCCTCGGGCCCCGGCCGGGTCACCTTGCTCGGCGACGCGGCCCACCCGATGTACCCGATCGGAGCCAACGGCGGCTCCCAGGCGGTGCTGGACGCCCGGGTGCTCGCCTGGTCTCTGGCCCGCGCCCTATCGTCATCGGGCAGCCCGGCCGAGGGCCTGGCCGCCTACGAGGCCGCCCGCCGGGAAACCGTCAACGCCATCGTGCTGGCCTGCCGCGACATGCCGGCCGACCGGCTGCTGCAGACGGTGAGCACGCGGGCGCCCGGCGGCTTCGAGCGGATCGAGGACGTGCTGAGCACGGCCGAACTGGCCGCGTTCGACCAGGCCTACCGGTCGACCACGCTGCCCGACGTGGCCGCGCTCAACTCCCGTCCGTCGCTGACTGTTACCAGCCGCTGACGGTTACCAGCGGTGGGTCGTCGCGTACGAGTGGCGGCGGATGGCCTCGGTGTCCTCGGGCGGCTCGTAGACCGACTGCACCGCGACGCGGCCGGGACCCCACAGCCTGACCCAGATGCTGCGGTAGCTCCACGAGCTGCGCCAGAAGGAGAGGCCCTGGTTCCGCGGGTACTCCAGGTGCAGCGCCATCCGCACCGTCACGTCCCGGTAGAGCAGGGAGCTCGGCTGGATCAGCAGGGTCTCGCCCTGCCGGAGATCGCGGATGAAGACGTTGCCCGGCGCGTGCAGCAGCAGCAGGCCGGGGGCCGCCTGCGCGCCGAACACGTCGCCGTACCGCCCCATCGGGTAGTGCATCTCCCGGTCGTCGGAGTCCTGGCCGGTCTCGTACCAGACGTCCGACGGGTACCAGTCGTACTTGATGTTGCCGGTGGCGGCCAGGAACCGGTGCTCGCGGACCCAGATCTGCTGGCCGTGCTGCATCGGCAGCGCCACGATCTCGCCCGCGTGATTGTCCGACAGCGCGAGGTGCCCGGGGCCGCGCGCCTCCACCATGATCAGCGGCAGCCCGGCCATCTTCCGGTTCCACGCGCCCTTCATCGGCATGTTGGTCAGCCGGGTCTGCGGCTCGGTCCACAGCAGCACGTGGTGGGAGAAGTAGATCCAGTCCTCGGGCGCGAGGGTGAACTCCGCGGCCGGGACGGTGGTACCGGCGATCTGGCAGTGCGACTGGCCGAGCTGGAGCCGCGCCATGTCCCTGATCGGCGGCTGCTCGACCCAGCCGGAGTCGCTGACCACGGACCTGATGTCGACCGGCGCCCCGCACAGCGGGCAGGTCGGCGAGTTCGGGTCGCTCGGCTGCCGGCAGTACCGGCAGATATAGGTGTTCATGGGGTCTCAGTCCGCGTGATGGTGGACGTACATGGACTGGATCCCGACCCGGCCGGGGCCGGTCATCTCGGCCAGGTACATGCCGTGCCGCAGCATCCCGGTCTTCAGCGGCATCTGCGTCGCCTGCATCTGCACCGTGGAGTCCTTGTACAGGAAGCCGCCCGGCTCGACCAGGATCTTCTCGCCCGGCCGCAGCATCCGCTCCAGCACGTCCCCGTTCCCGTGCAGGATCAGCATGCCCGGGTAGCCCGCCGTGACGAACCGGTCCATGTACATGCCGTTCCCGCCGTGCAGCAGGTTGACCAGGCCCTTGATCCGGATGAACGAGTACTGGATGGTGTGCGAGGCGAGCAGGAAGGCGTGCTCGCGGACGTCCAGTTCCATGCCGGGATGCAGCGGCAGCACGACCATCTCACCCGGCGCGTTCCGGGAGAACGCGATCCGGCCCGGGCCGCTGGCCACCGTGACGATGTGCGGCATTCCGCCGATCGAGCGCTTCAGCCCGCCGCCGGTGTTCATGGACGAGAGCGGGACCGTCTCGTCCTTCCACAGCAGCACGTGATGCTCGAAGTAGAGGGCGTCCTGCGGATGGAGGTTGATCTCAGCGACCGGGACCAGCTCACCCTCGACCTGGCAGGTGCTGCCGGAGAACCGGAACTCGGTCATATCGCGCAACCGCGGCGCCTCGCGCCAGCCGGAGTCGCTGACCTTGTTCCGCTCATCGAGCGGGGCGCCGCACGTCTGGCAGCTCGTGGTTCCCGGCTGGTTCTGCGCCTGGCACCACTGGCACTGAATCATTTCCACGCTGGGAAGATAGCAGGTAAGGACCTGTGTCAGCGCCTTATGCCGTAATCGAGGGAACCGGTATGGTTCTCCCATGGCACTGCTCGGGCGGGAATTCATCGCCGTACCTGACGACCGCAAAGGTCAGATCGTCTTCAAATGGCCGGACATCACCATCCGCCGCTTCACGCGCGCGATCGTCAACGCGGACGAGATGGCGCTGTTCGTCAACACTGGCCAGGTCGTGCAGACCATGGGCCCGGGCCGGCACCAGATCGACGCGAATGAACTCCCGGGTCTCGGCGTGGTCATCGACTCCATCACCGGCGGGAACGCCTACCGCGCCGAGCTGTACTTCGTCGGCACGCGCGAGTACACCGGCTTCAAGTTCGGCGGCCGGGTCGACGACGTGCAGGACCCCCGCACGGGGCTGGTGGTGACACTCCGGGTGTTCGGCGACTACGCGCTGCGGATAGCCGATCCGGTGCGGCTGGTGACGAACATGACTGCCACGGTCGACGTCACCGACAACGAGCGGATCGCCGGCTGGGTGAGCGACCAGCTGCTCAAGGTGCTGCGGACGCACGTCACCACCCAGATCATCCGCAACGGCTGGCCGATCCTGGGCCTGATGGCGTACTCCGCGGAGATCGAGCAGGCCACCATCGACGCCGCCAACGGCCAGCTCGTCGCCTACGGCGTGCAGCTGACCCGGATGGGCAACTTCGACGTCAACCTCTCCCCCGAGGACGAGCAGCAGCTCAAGCAGCTGGCCAAGGACACCAGCTACTCCCAGCTGGCCGGCGGGTTCCAGAACTACGCGGCCGGCGAGATGGCGCTCGGCGCGGGCCAGGGCATGGCCAAGGGCGGCGGCGCCGCCGACGGGGCATTCCTCGGTGCCGGATTCGGGCTGGCCAGCGCGTTCGGCGCCCAGCAGGCGCAGGCTCAGCAGGCGCAGCAGGCCCAGGCCGCCCAGCAGGC
>DAIOWL010000257.1:7230-8607 GCA_036758545.1 Streptosporangiaceae bacterium
AGGCCTCGTCCGGCCCGGTGTGCGCGTCCTGCCAGGCGCAGAACCCGGCGGGGGCGAAGTTCTGCATGGGCTGCGGTCAGGCGCTCGCGCCCGCGGTCCAGCACTGCACGGAGTGCGGCACCGAACTCCCGCCCAGCGCGCACTTCTGCTCCGGCTGCGGCACCCGCGTCGGCGCCTGACACCTGGCTCAGTCCCAGGCGGGTTCGGTGGCCTCGCGGACGTTGCCGTCCGGGGTGAAGATGAGGAACCGCTCGAACGACCGGGCGAACCAGCGGTCGTGCGTGACCGCGAGCACCGTGCCCTGGTAGGACTCCAGGCCCTGCTGCAGCGCCTCGGCGCTGGGCAGGTCGAGGTTGTCGGTCGGCTCGTCGAGCAGCAGCAGCGTCGAGCCGGCCAGCTCGAGCAGCAGGATCTGCAGCCTGGCCTGCTGGCCGCCGGACAGGGTGCCGAACGGCTGCCGGGCACAGCTCTGCAGCTCATAACGGGACAGCGCGGACATCGCCTCGTTGATCAGCAGCGCGTGCTCGGTCATCAGGAGCTCGACCGGGGTCCGCCCGGCCAGGTCCGGCCGTGTGTGGGTCTGCGCGAACATGCCCGGGACCACCCGGGCGCCCAGCCGGGCCTGACCTTCGTGCGGCACCTTCTCCCCCGCCAGCAGCCGCAGGAAACTCGACTTCCCCGACCCGTTGGCCCCGAGGATCGCCACCCGGTCGTCGAACCAGATCTCGGTACCGAACGAGTTGGTGTTACCGGTCAGCACCAGGTTCTCGCACATGACGGCGCGCTTGCCGGTCCGCCCGCCGCGCAACCGCATCTTGACGTTCTGCTCCCGCGGGGCTTCTTGCGGCGGCCCTTCGTCCTCGAACCGGCGCAGCCTGGTCACCGCGGCCTGGTACCGGGAGGCCATGCCGTCGTTGTAGGAGGCCTTCTGCCGCAGGGTGCGGACCAGTTCCTTCAGCTTCTCGTGCTCCTCGTCCCAGCGGCGGCGCAGTTCCTCGAGCCGGCTGATCCGGTCGGCGCGGGCCTGGGCGTAGTTACCGAAGCCGCCGCCGTGCACCCAGACGTGCCGGTCCTCGACGGTCACGATGCGCTGCGCGCAGGCGGCCAGCAGCTCCCGGTCGTGGCTGACCAGCAGTACGGTCTTCGGCGTGCTAGCCAGCTGCTGCTCGAGCCAGCGCTTGCCCGGCACGTCCAGGTAGTTGTCGGGCTCGTCGAGCAGCAGCACCTCGTCGGGGCCGCGCAGCAGCGCCTCCAGCGCGAGCCGCTTCTGCTCCCCACCGGACAGCGTCGACAGCTCCCGCCACTTCACCCGCTCGAAGCCGGCCCCGAGGGCCGCCACGCAGCAGGTGTCGAAGGTCACCTCGGCCAGGTAGCCGC
>DAIOWL010000258.1:0-7512 GCA_036758545.1 Streptosporangiaceae bacterium
GCAGCGGCGCGTCGTGGGGCGTTCGCCTCATCTATGGCCGGTAAACGCTAGCCGCTGGCTTTGCCGATGCCTCGATGCCGGAGCCTGGCAGCCAGCGCGTTTTCGGCGCTAGTCCTAGGCGTGCCCGACAATCTCGCAGACATCGACGCTGATGAACGTCGCTGGCGCATCGGGCATGTCGCGGAGCTTGTTGAAGGTCGCCTCTGCTGCCCGGGCGTTTTCCTCGGTGTCGAAGAGCCAGAAGGAGTGCTGGATGATGTCACCCCCGTGGCTCCGCGCCCAGTAGCCGCCAGCCGAGCCGATCATGCCCCGCAGCATCGCAGCACCCGTCTCACCGATCATGGCGAGTGTCTCATCCGCCCGGTCTGGCTTGATCTTGACCCGTCCGATGACTGCACGCATTGGCCTGTCCTTTCAGCTGTGTGCTCCGAGCACGAACGCCTGCATGTGGATCACCTTCATCCCGTGGGGCCGCTCGCGCGCCGTGTTCATGAGGGCCACGATCGCAGTCCGCCGGCGCCGGAGCATCGGTGAACTCACCTATCTCTGGCTGATTCGCGGTGGGTGCTTCGCGCCGCGAACGCGGTGGCCAGCCGCTGAATGGCTGCTCCTGCCCGGTTTGCTCACAGGTGCCAGAAATCCGCGGGAGTGGCCACCGGGTCAAGGTCGGCGAAGGCATCGCGTTTGGCGCGCCGCTCGGAGAAGCGAGCTTGAGGCGGTGGCCGCGAGCGGGACAATCGGGAGTGAGCAAGACGGCTAGGCCTGCACCACGGCCCGGCCCGTCGTATGAGCTACTTGCTCTGAGTGTCGCGGGTGCGGCCCGCCGCAAGAGCCGGGCATGCGGCACCGCAGACGCCGCCTTGATAATTATGAAAGGGCAAATTCGGCACCACGCTGCGCTGAATTCATGCCCTAGGTTGCCGGGTCGGATGACAGATGCTTCGTGTCGCTCTTATCGGGCGGGTTGGCGTTCGACCGGAACTTCTGGCCTGGTTACCGGGATCACCGTGACGAGGTGATCCAGGCCCGCGAAATCGTCGGGATTTGTCGTGTAGAGCGGCAGTTCCGCGGCGATCGCTGTGGCGGCGATCATGAGGTCTACCGCCCTGCGGCGGGGCTTCCTGCCAGCCGCGATCACAGCTGCCGTCACCCGGCCGTAGGCCCGGGCGGCGTCCGCGTCGAAGGGGATCGGGTCGAACTCGTGCTCAGCCCGCTGCAGTACGTCCAGCCGGCGAGCCCGCTCGGCAGCCTCGAAGTAGGCGTCCTGTTCGGTGTCGGGGCGCACCTGATGCGGTCCGGCGGACAGTTCGGCCAGCGTGACGGCGCTGATCGCCATCTCATCGGGAAGCTCGTCGGGAGCGATCAGGCTCCGGAGGATCATGATGTTGGTATCCAGCAGGCCGCGTTGCGTCGGCTCAGCGGTCATAGGCGCTTCCGGCCTGGTCGGCGGCGGTATTCTGGTCCGCCCGGAACGCGTCCGCGTCGATCACCGGAGCACTGCGCGACATCGCGGCGAACTCGGCCCGGGACACGAAACGGCGGCGCTGGCGCAGCGGCACCAGCTCACCGATGCGGTGGCCATCCCGGGTCACCGTGAAGGCCTGTCCGCGCTCGACCGCATCCATGATCTCCTTGGATCGCATCCTGAGGTCCCGCTGGGTGATCTCGGGCTGGCTGCTCATGGAACGACAGTAGCACCGGTTGCTACAGCGTGCTATAAGGCTACCGTCCAGCACTATCCATCACGAACACGCTCTTCAGCTGATCATCGGTATCCCGTCTCCATCGAGGTCACAGATCAGCAGGACACGAGGGCCGACGGAGACTCTGGTGAGCGGCTCAAGCGGCGGCCACGTTTACATATCCGTTAGCAGACCACATGCAGAAGGCCCTTTCTCTGTTCGAGAAAGGGCCTCTGGCCTTGGTAGCGGGGGAGGGATTTGAACCCTCGACCTCTGGGTTATGAGCCATACGACATTTGTCTCTCCCATCTCAAGCCGTCTCTCACGGATGCGGTGACCTCGACGGACAGGACAGATCCCATCTCGCTCCGTCGGCTCCGTCTCCCCCGTCTCGGGCTGTCCCGCCGCATCCGGTTTACAAATCGGTTTGCAAAACAGGCTCCTGATCTGCATTTCCTGCACCTGCGGCACTCATTGGCAACCCGCGGATGCTATGAGTCGTCCAGGTCCGTCCGTTCCTTGGGTCTGGCTTGGGTCCGCGCGCTCGCCGCGGTGCACTGCGATCCGGCGTTGGCCGATGGGGTTGCTGCTTCTGTGTCGCGGGTCGCGGGTCCCAACCGCATTAGCAGCTCGGGGCCGAGCCGTCCCGATCGGTTCAAGCTGGACCAACGTCCCTGGCAGGTCTCCCACGGACGATGACGGACGGCTGTGAACTGCAACCCGAACTGCAACCGCGGCCAGGCCGCCTCCGCTGCCCCATGAGGATCCTGGGCATGCCCATGGCGCCTCGTGACTTCGGCTCCGGCACGGCTTTCCTCGCAGGGTAGATAGATACATCACCCTTAGCTTCGCCGACTAGGGACCTCCGGCCCAAGGAGCACCTGGCATAAGGGCATCTGGATCACGGCTTTTACCGCAGCGGCGGCAAGTTTGCGTCGTTGGGGGCGGACCCCCGTGCGGGCGATCGGGCCGATCCTGAACGTAGTCATGGAGGCCTAGGTAGCACTTCCACTTCTGCAGCATTCTCAGATTAAGGCAAACCTCACGTGGAGACGGTGTGCAGAAGGGATGTTGATGGCGTAGAGCCTCGCTCTTTCCCCGTCCTTCGATAGGCGCCGGTTTTCGACGGGCATGACCACCTGCTAAGGCTGTCCTAGCGAACCCCGGCCTTCTGACGCTTCTATGTTTGTCAAGGGCTCACGGGAGGATTCATCGACCGGGTGAGCTGCCGGTAGAGCTCGCGGGCGATGTAGCGCTTGAGGCAGCGGCGGATTTCCCGGGTGGTCTTTCCCTCGGCGGTGCGCCGGGCGACGTAGGCGCGGGTCCGGGGGCAGCCGCGCATCCGGACCAGCGCGATGGCGTGGATCGCGCGGTTCAGCGCCCGGTCCCCGCCGCGGTTGAGCCGGTGCCGGACGGTCTGGCCGCTGCTGGCCGGGAGCGGGCTGGTGCCGCCCAGCGCGGCGTACGCGGCCTCGCTGCGGCACCGGCCCGGGTGGGAGAAGCTCACGATGGCCTGCGCGGCGCTGACCGGCCCCACGCCGAAGCGGCTGGTCAGGCCGGGAGCGATGTCATCGACGATGGCCAGCAGCCTGGGCGCGGTTGTCCTGGAGCTGCCGCCGGGCCTGGCCCAGCGCCTCCGCCAGGCGGCGGATCTCGGCCTGGCGGACGGCCTGCTCCCGGCTGGCCTGAGCGGGCAGGTCACGCCCGGCTAGCGCGGCAAGTGCCCTGCCAGACAGGGTCGTGCGGGCGGCGCGACGGTCGGTGTCGTCCCCGGCCAGCAGCAAGGCACGCAGCCGGCTGGCCTGCGCGGTACGGGCTTCGGTGATCTCCTGCCGGGCGACCAGCAAGATGCGCAGTGCCTCCCGGTCGCCGTCGGCGCGCGGTACCGGCAGCCGGCCCGCGTCCAGGCGCAGCGCGGCCAGCACCGCCAGGTGCGCGTCGATGGGGTCGGACTTGCCCTTCCCGCGGCGCTGCCTGCGGCTGGGCTGCTCACACTCGATCACCAGCAGCCCGGCGGCGGCCAGTGCCCGCGCCAGCCCGATCCCGTAGCTGCGGCTGCCCTCGATCGAGACCGCCACCCGCGGCCCGGGCGTCACCTCGGCAATGGCGGCCAGCAGCCGCGCGAACCCGCCGCTGTCGTTACTGATCCGCATCGCCGTGATCGGCTTGCCCGCCGTATCGGCGATCTCGACCTCGTGGGTATCGCGGTGCGTATCGATCCCGATGACGGCATCCACCGTCTCTGCCAGCATGGTCATGCGGCTCGTGTCTCCTTCCAGGGTCTGGGCCGACGTCGGCACCGGCCTGGGCGGAGTCACCGGGTGGCATATCTGTGAGGGGTCACGCCAGCTGGCGGACAGGCTTCTGATCAGGCCAGCGCGGTGGGCCAGGCCGGTCCGGCGATCCGGGGACAGGTCAGAAGAAAGGCACGCGACAGCGGCCAGATCCGTAGCGAGTCACCCGGACCGCCGGAACCGATCCTGACGGCAGTCCACCCAGAACCGCCATAACGACACACTCACAAATCCGTAGATTCCAGTGTGGCGTCCGGACCCGTTCAGATTAGTCCGTGACCTCGGATGTGTTCCTGTCGAATGTCCATGGAAGTCCGGAGAGCCGGGAAGTCGTTCATCTGTGTGGCTCCAGCGTGGCTCCCGGCCTTACGGGAGCATGCGGCGCTGACGGCCGTCATCCGCCGACGATTCGCTGGCTACTCCGGTCACCAGCCCGGCATCGTCCGTAACGTACCGGCCCTTCGACAGATCAAGCAGGACAAGGGCATTTCCGAACGGATCGGCCACGACCGCGACACGGCCAACTGGGATGTCGGAAGGCCCGGACACCAGGCGCCCTCCAGCGTCCCGGACAGCCCGGACAGCCTCGTCGGCGGACGAGACGAGCCAGTTCGGCGCGTACTCCAGGCGCGTCGTTAGGACGATCTCAGTATCGGTGCCGGGCAGGCCCAGCCCGGCCGCCCCGATCTCGTCGCTGCGCCACAGAAGCTGATGCCCCAGCGAATCGCGATAGAAGCGCAGGCCCGTGTCGAGATCTGGGACGGGGATCGTGACGGCATCGACCTTCTGGATGAGCGGGGCTGTTCGCATACCACGAGTCTTGCCCAGAAATTCTCACCTATGAGGTACTGACTGCTTAGGAGGACGTAGGCGCGGGCACTTTGAGCTGCTCAGCCGCAGCTCAGACTGGATGCCGGGCTGGCCGCTGGTGACCGTGGGATACCCCGGATGACCGCCCGATCGGGCACGCAGCGGGCACGGTCAGCTCCCCGGCTGCGGTCTTCGTGCGCCGCCGCTTCCCCCCATCGGACTGACTGCTGCCGGGCTATTCACCGGAGGGGAGGGGTCAAGGGCCGATTCGCGTGTACGTCGGCCAGGCACTTTGACCTGTGCTTGTTGCCCTGCGGTCACATCGGCGCTTGATGCCGGACCGGAGGCGTATGACAATCCGGCGGCAGTCTGGTGGGGGGCCTTTGCACCTTCCCCGTTACTGTCGCCGTGGTCCCCAGGGAATCGTGGTGCTACCGTCTGGAGCCGTGGCCGCCCGGGAATGTAGTTCGCTTGGGCGTGATTACCGGCGGCTGTGGGTGGCCAACGCGGTCTCGGTGACCGGGGATGGTGTCACCGTCACGGCTGGCCCGCTGCTGGCGGCGAGCATCACCCGTGATCCGCTGCTGGTCGCTGGTGCGCTGCTTGCCCAGCAGCTGCCCTGGCTGATCTTCACGCTGTTCAGCGGGGTGCTGGTGGACCGGCTGGAGCCGGGTCGGCTCATGGTGATCGTCGATCTTCTCCGGGCTGCGGCGGTCGGAGGTCTGGCGGCATCGGTGCTGGCCGGGACGGCGCATCTGGCCGCGCTGTATGGTGCGCTGTTCATCCTTGGCACCGGTTCTACGGTGTCCGATACGGCGGTCCTGAGCCTGCCGCCGCTGCTGGTCGGCCCGGATGACCTGGTCCGCGCCAATGCGGGCCTGCAGGGGGTCCGGGTCGTCGGTGCCGAGCTGGTGGGGCCGCTGTTGGGGGCCTACCTGTTCGTGCTCGCTGCGGGATTGCCGTTCGCGTTCGATGCGGCCACGTTCGTGGTCGGTGCCGCGCTGATTGCGAGCATCCGCTGCCGCCGGGCCGCCCATCCGACCAGCGACCGGCCCAGACTGCGCCAGGAAATGGCCGAGGGGATCCGCTGGCTTTTCGCTCATCCCGGCTTGCGGATGCTCGCGATCGTGATCTGCGTCATGAACATCACGCTGGGCGGCGCCCTGGCGATTCTCGTGCTCTACGTGCGTGACCGCCTGGGCCAGGGCGCGGCCTGGTACGGCGTGCTGCTGGCGTGTGAGGCGGCAGGCGGCGTCATCGGCACCGTCATTGTCAAGCGGCTCCTGGCGTGGTTCGGCGCCAGCTTGCTGTTGCGCGTCGGCCTGATCATCGAGTGCGCAACCCACCTCTCGCTCGCGCTGACCCGCCAGCCGTGGGTCGCCGCGCTCACGCTTGTCATCTTCGGCGTGCACGGTGGCGTCTGGACCGTGGTGACCGTGACGCTGCGGCAAAAGGTGGTACCCCAGCAGCTGCTCGGCCGGGTCAACAGCGTCTACTACACCTTCGAGATGGGCGGTTTCGCGGTCGGCAGCCTGGTGGGCGGCCTGCTGGCACGAGCATTCGGCCTGACGGCTCCCTTCTGGGTGGCAGCTGCCGCCGTCGCTGTCGTCGCGATCCTGGCCTGGCACCTGTTTACCCCCGGCCACTTCACCACTGAAGCCGGGTCGAGCGTGAACCATACGGAAAGCGGCTCGCTCGGCTCGCATCAGGGCGAGAAGCCTGGACCCCGGTAACGGCCAGGCGAGACTCCAGGCTGCGTACCAGCGCCGTGGAGCGCATCGACCTGGCGTCTGGCCGCTGCGTCGGGGACCGGGACAGCGGCCCGCCAGCGCGCACGCATCCGCGCTGCGTGGCGAGTGAGTCGTGCTGATCTGCCGGAGTCTCGCGCTGGGGCACGGCGCGCGCCGCGCGGGCCGCCAAGGCAGAGCGGCGGCGCTGGCGCCGTACCCGCGGCGCGCGCAGCCCGCCGCCTTGACGAGTGGCTAGTCCGGATCGAGCACTCGATCAAGCCATCGATGGCCCAGAACTGGCGGAACTACGCCGCTTACTATGTCGTGCCCCACATCGGATCGCGGGACGTGCGGGAAATCGACGGGGCCGTCTGCGACGCGCTATACGCCAAACTCCTTGCCGAGGGGCGGGTCAAGGCCCGGCCGAAGAGGCAGTCGAGCCCTCAGGCCGTACACGTGCGCCGGCTCGCCAAAGACGGCCGGGAAATGCCCTGCAGGCCCTACAGCTATGACACCAGTCGATGCCACCGTAAGCACCCCGAGAATGACCCGCTGCTAGGCCAGCCGATCAGGCCGAGAAACCTCGGTCGGCGCGCGGCCGAAGACGCCGCCGAGGCGGCACAGCGGAAGCTGTCGCCCGGCCTGGAACCCAAGACGGTCGTTAACACTCATCGCATGCTCCACCGGGCCTGGGAAGATTTCGCGGTATGGGGGTGGGCCAAGCGGAACGTCGTCAGCGACGCTCATCCTCCTCGCGTACCGCGGAAGGGCTGCAAGGTCTGGACTGTCACCCAACTTCAGCGATTCTTGCAGTACGCCCGGTCTGACCGGTTCTTCGCGCTGTGGGTGCTCGAAGCAACCTCGGGCATGCGGCGATGCGAACTGGCTGGCGCCCGTCGGGACCTGCTCGACCTGGACGCCGGAACCCTCGCAATCCAGGTCACGCGGGTCGTCGTGGACGGCCGGGTGATTGAGTCGGACGGCAAGACCGAGAAT
>DAIOWL010000258.1:7522-8601 GCA_036758545.1 Streptosporangiaceae bacterium
GCCCGGTGCGAGCGCGGCCGGGCGCGGCGGAGCGAAGCGGAGCTGCCTTGATCCGTTTAGGCTGGCCGCGCTGAAGGCACACGTCGAGAAGCTCGACCAGGAGCGGCGCGAGCACGGGCCGGACTACCAGAATCACGGAGTGCTGTTCTGCTGGGAGGACGGCCGGCCTCCGCATCCCGATACGATCACGCGACGGTTCAAGCAGCTCGCCGCGGGGGCCGGGCTGCCCGAGATCGACCTCCACGACGTCCGGCACGGCTACGCCACCGCGGGCCGGGACGCAAAGATCGACTGGAAAGCGCTCAGCCAGCGGATCGGACACGCGGACGTGGCGTTCACCATGAAGCAGTACGTCCAGACCGACCTGGAGGCCGACCGCCAGGTCGCCAATACGTTGGCCGAGCTAATCATCGGTAGAGCGCTCGCCTCATTGGAGGTCAGAACCACCGAGGGCGCGGCTTGAGCGAAGCGCCCGTCCACAAATCCGTGCACAAACCACAAGCTAAAGGCCCTTTCTCTGTTCGAGAAAGGGCCTCTGGCCTTGGTAGCGGGGGAGGGATTTGAACCCTCGACCTCTGGGTTATGAGCAAGCCGAGCGCCGTCGCAACCCGTCCCGGCCTGTCGCTTATGCCCATGCTGGCCTCAGCCTACGACGCGGCGCCGTCTCAGCCTGTCTCACCATGTCCGGCTCGTTGCGAGGTGTCTTGGTCACAACAATGGTCACGCCCTCGGCTGGCTATCGGTTCCGGCAGGGCCGCTGGAGGCTGCCGCAGGGGCCTGGCGATGTAAGCCGGTCACCTCGCCCGCCGGGCGGCCAGCCGCCTTCGGTCATCCTCCATGAAAGCGACGTCGCCGGGGCCGCCGATGCTACCGAGCAGAGCCGGAGCGTGCAGGAGCACCCGGAGACAGACACTCACCCGGCGGCTGCCGCTATCAGTGCTGCTCACGGCCGATGCCATCCCATCCGCCCTGCGGATCGGCGAAGCCCGCCAGATCTCGGTTTCCATCATCGTCTTGCCTTCCTGTGCCATCCGGCTGACGCCGCCGTCTCCAGCGACGCCCGCAAGGACCACGCGTGT
>DAIOWL010000259.1:0-867 GCA_036758545.1 Streptosporangiaceae bacterium
GACCTCTAAGCCAACGTGCGAACGGATCGCCGAATCCGGCGTCGGTCGAGGCCCAGACCGTGGCGTCCGGGGTCGAGGCGCGGATCGGCAGATATGGCGCGGCGATCTCCGAGCGGCCGTCGCCCGCCCGGATCAGCGCAGGTTATGCACCAGGCAGTGCCTCGACGATCGACTCAACTGCGTCGAAGGGCGCACGCAGTGCACCCTCGAGGTGGTGCCGCCCGGCTAGGAACCCCGGTGAGTTGTAACTCACTGATACCGCTCCGTCCCGGTCCTCCCAGACCAGCACCTTGAGCGGGATATCCAGCGCAGCAAGCGGCGCCGCGACCATCACCGCCGCGCCCACAGCCGGCTTCCCGAACATGACGAGTTTCGAGTCGGGCATCTGCACGCCAGCGCGTCCGGCTACGCCGCTGTGATCGATGACGTTGAGCACCGTGAAGCCCCGATCCGCCATCAGGCGCCTCAGCCCGTCGATGGTCTGTGCGACGGACGTGCTGCTGGGTCTGGTGATGACCCCGTCCGAAGATTGCGTGCTGTCTGGCATCAGGCTTCCTTCCGAAGTGAGCGCAGCTGAGCGGCGAGCGCCTCATCCACCCTAGGGCGGCGCCGCGGCGGAACCCGCGAGCCGTCACGATCGCGGCGGCACACCCGCAATAGTCCCCCGGGCACCCGCGACCCAGGGGCCAGATCCGACGACTGACACCCGACCTGACCATCGCCGCTGCGCACATACCGCAGGGCATCGCCAGTCACCGGGCGGGCTCCGCCAGCATCGGCAGGACTCGCTCATAATGCCCGATCCGCGTACCTGGCAGTCGAAAGGATCGCCTTTCTGCCGTGGCGACAGATCGACGGGCAGGCGTG
>DAIOWL010000259.1:877-8549 GCA_036758545.1 Streptosporangiaceae bacterium
AGCTGAGCGGCGAGCGCCTCATCCACCCTAGGGCGGCGCCGCGGCCCCGCGTCTCCTCGATCGCATCATGCTGGCCGGCGCGACCAGACCGGACCAGGGAGCTCGACCGACGCGGCGAACACTCGCCAGCGCCACGATCGCGGCGGCGCACCCGCAATAGTCCCCGGCAGGACTCGCTCATAATGCCCAGATCTGGGCGGCCAGCGTTCTGGTCGGAATCGGCCGGCGGCCGCCCCGAGCGGCGGGCAGGCGCGCGTTCTCCCCGGCCTCCTGCTTCACTCCGCGTGGTGGTGAGATGGTGGCGTGGACGTTCTGAGCAGCCGGATCCTGGTGCGGCCCGGCGACCTGGACCGCAGCCGCCGTTTCTACCGCGACGTCCTGGGCCTGGCGGTCTACCGGGAGTTCGGCCCGCCAGAGGATCCCGGCATGGTCTTCTTCCTCGGCCAGGGGTTCCTCGAAGTCTCCGGGCATGCGGACGGCCCGGCCGGGGGCTCGGTGATGATCTGGATCCAGGTCCGGGACGTCCGCGCCGAGCACGCCCGGCTGGCCGCGGCCGGGGTTCCGGTCATCCGGGAACCGGTGACCGAGCCCTGGGGCCTGACCGAGATGTGGATCCAGGACCCGGACGGCGTCCAGATCGTCCTGGTCGAGGTTCCCGCCGACCACCCGCTGCGCCGCGACCCGCGACCGGCCCCGCCGCCGAAGTGAAGAAACCCGCACGGCACGGGGTAGGCATTTATCCCGGCTCGCCGCGGGCACCGTCATCGGGCCATATGGACCGCCGGATCAGGCGGAGATGAGGTGATCGGCGGGCTCGCGGCCGGTGTGAAGGTCCCAGTAGAGGCGTGCGATGTCGTCGGGTTCCGTCAGCGGGGCGCCTTCGGGGGCGCCTGGCGTGCCGGCGATCCATGTGCCGATCGCGACATGACCGGCGTAGACGCCCCTGCCGGCCAGTGCACCGTTGAGGGTGAGGGCCCATTTGCGCAGGGCCGCGCCCGCCATGCCGGCACTGACGAACACCGGCGCGGGTGTGACCGAGGAGGCGCCCGTGGTGTACAGCAGTGTTCCGGTGCCGGCGGCCAGCATGGCCGGCAGCACGGCGCGTGTCGCGGTGATCGCGCCGTAGCAGATGCATTCGATCTGCGGCCGGAGGTTGTCCACGGTGACGTCGAGCGCTCCGGTGCTGCGCAGGGTCTCAGTGGATCCCGCGCCTGGGCTGGAGTAGTGCAGCACGTCGATTCCGCCGAACCGTCCCGCGGCGCTGTCCAAGACCGCGGCCAGTGCGGGACGGTCGGTGACGTCGGCGGGAAAGCCGGCCGCCGTGACCCCTTCGGCCGCGAGTTTCCCGGTGAGCTCACCGAGTCGCTCCTTGGAGCGGGCGATCAGTGCGACATCGAATCCGTGACTGCCGAAGATCTTTCCGAGGGACAAGCCGAGGCGTGCCCCGGCGGCCACGAGCGCGATTGCGGGCATGGTGATCTCCTTGGGAGAGGGTTGTGCGTCGGTCATGCGGGTGAGATGGCCTCAGCTCATCACCGGTGCGCGCGGTGGGTCCAAGACCGGCCGGGCTGCGATCGATAGCCTGGAGGAATGGACCGGCTCGAGACTCGGGAACTGGCGTACTTCCTGGCGGTGGCCGACGAACTCCACTTCGGCCGGGCCGCGACCCGGCTGGGCATCGCCCAGCCCGCACTGTCCAAGACGGTCCGGCAGCTGGAACGCAGGCTGGGCGTCACCTTGTTCGAGCGGACCAGCCGCGCGGTCGCGCTGACCGAGGCCGGGCGGGTACTCAGCCGCGAGGCGCGGGTCGCGCTGGAGGCGGTGTCCGCCGCGGCGCTGCGAACGCAGCGGGCCGGCACCCGCGACCCGTGCCTGATCCTGGCCATGAAGCCCGGCGGCGATGCGGGCCTGCTCCCGGCCATCCTCGCCGCATACGAACGCGAGCCACAGGTATTGCCGGTCGAGGTGGTCTTCGGGGCCAGCCCCTCTCGCATGCTGCGCGAAGGACAGGCCGATGCCGCGCTGCTTTACGCGCCGCCCGACGAGCTGGGCGGGCTGGACACCGAAATACTGCTGACCGAAGCACCCGTCGCCGTGCTGCCCGCGTCCCACCCGCTCGCTCGACGGGCGAGCCTGCAGATGGCCGACCTGGCGGGCGAAAACCTGCACCGAAAGCCCGCCGATCCCGGCGCGATGAAGAGCCTCAGCGAACTAATGCACCTGATCGCCCTGGGACGCAAGGTCGCCGTGCTGCCCCGGGTACTGACCAGGCCGCTGCGCGACGACCTGATCACCGTTCCGATGACGGACCTCCCCCCGGTCGTCCTCCTGCTTGCCTGGCCGGCCTCTAGCACGTCCCTGTCGGTGGCGGCCCTAGCCCGCGCCGCCGCGGCCGCCATGCGCTCCAACGCGGCGACCTGAAACGACCAGCACCTAGCCGACGGCGGCACTGTCGGTCGGCATCGCCTCAAGGACAACCCTCGACCTAGCACCGGTTGGACCGGCATGCTGGCACTAACGGCTCTCGGCGGGCCTGATGGTCGGCCGCTTTTTCCAGATAGCTGGTCATCCGACTGAGCAAGCCCGCGGCCCGGCCCAGATCGGCGGACGCGGGCGGAGCCGGTTCGGATGGCAGGGCATCCAGTAGGCGCCCGAGACCGGGCCGGGCCGAGCGGGCCAGCTGAGCGCAGATCATGGCGGCGCTGCTGACCACCTGCGGATCAACGCTCCATATCACTTCGAAACGTCGATCCCCGTCGGCGGCCTCGCGCTGACCGGGAAATTCCCAGCCAGTCACGCAGGCGGGATAGTCACGGGACTCACACACCAGGGTCCATTCCCGGCGAGCTGGTGCGTCTTCCGGGAGCGGCACCCGGATCGGCGCCGGTTCTCCCGACGGCCGCCCGCCCGCTTCGCCCGGCTCGCTGAAAGCAGCGAAAACGACCACGAGACGCGCGGTCCGCGCCAGTTCGTTCCAGCGTTCCTCCGAATGACGGAAGAAGCGCTGCCGCTGGAAGCCGGCGAATAGGACGGGCCGTTCGGCCCGGGCGCAGCACTCGTCCTCGATGGCCCGGGTGAGAGCCAGCAGCGTGACCTTGCGCAGGACTTGGAGGGTGAGCGCGGGGTGACGGCGGCGCAGGCCGGCGAAGACGGAAGGCTCGGCTTCCGCCGCCTGCGAGGTCGCCTGGCCGATGGCCGCCTGCAGGCTCATCCCCGAGGCGCGCAGGCGCACTACCGTCTCGACGAGGCCGACATCACCGTGGTCGTAGCGGCGATGACCACCGGCCAGCCGGTGCGGCCGCGGGAACCCGTATCGGTCTTCCCAGCTTCGCAACGTTGGCGCGGGCACCTGCGTGCGCCTGGCCAGCTCGCCGATGGACAGACCGTCCGGCAGCTCGGGCACGGCAGCTGGCCTCTCCCCTCTTCAAAATGCCGAGATTGATCTTCAAACGAAATTTAACTATAGGTCAGGCGACTTCACGTTGCGAGTTGCCCGCATGCCTTGTGGATCTCGAAATCGTAGATCAGGCGCTTCTCGGCCGCCGTCATGGCGCCGACTTCCTCGTATGTCGCCTGCCGGTTGGCCCACGCGATTTTCTGCTCAGGCCCGAGGCCGAGGACAGCGCGGAATAGGCGGGGATGAAGTTCCGGGCCATCAGACCCGCCCGGGATCGTAACCCCTCAATCTGAGCGAGCGTGGCGACGTGATCGGCCGGGCATGATCAACTGACGCTCGGCGAATAACAACCCCAAGCGGCCGGGTAGGTGGACCGCATGAATGCGCGACGATGGATCTTCGCAACCGCACCGGTCGCGGCGGCCGCCGGACTCGGCGGGCTCGGCGCACGGCACGCACCACAGATATACCGCCGCCTGCACAAGCCGCGATGGGCGCCGCCTGCCGCGGTGTTCGGCCCGGTGTGGTCAGCGCTGTACGCGGGGATCGGCGTGGTCGGCTGGCGGCTGTCCGGCGGCAGTTCCAGGCGGAGCAGGTCATTGCACCTGGCGCAGCTGGCACTCAACGCGGCCTGGCCCGCCGTCTTCTTTGGCGCCCGTGACAAGCACGCCTCACTGGTGATCATCGGACTGCTCGATTCTGCCATTGCGGCCGAGATCCTCACGTTGCGACGGGAAGATCCGGTTGCAGCGCTGCTGCTCGTGCCCTATCTGACCTGGACCGGTTTTGCCACAGCACTCAACGCCGCCGTTAGCGACGTGGGTGAGCCCGGCCCGGTCCTCAACCGGCCCGCGGAGGGGTGATCGCACAGAGCAGACGGCCACGCTCGACTGGAGACGGAAAGCGAGTGCCAGCCCGACCGTAAACGCAGCCTTGGTCGCGTCGGCCGGCATGAGCTCGCAGGCCCGGCCGAGCAGGTCGATCGCCGCATCGAGCCCGGGTGAGCTGGCAGCAGCGATCTGCCTGGTTAATTCCGCGGAGCCGCATAGCCAAGGTCGGCCAGGACGGCGCGGGCGGCCCGGCGTCCGGACACCAGGGCGCCCTGGATGGAGGGGGTGTCGCGGTGGTCGCCGCAAACGTAGCGGCCGGGCCCGAGCCGGACCGGCCGGGCTAGGGGCTGGCCCGCGGCCAGGACGGGAAGGGCGCGGGGGATGGCGTAGAGGTCCAGCAGCTCCCAGTCCCGGGTGCTGGTGTCGTACATGCGGGCCAGGCCCGACCGGACCCGTGGTTCGAGCGAGGGATCCAGTCGGCCGGGCACCGACGCGGCGACCAGCGCCGCGCCGGCCGGCGCGTAACCGGGGGCAACGTCACTCAGCACCGCGGCGTTGAGAAGCAGCTCGTCTCGGCCGTCGATGACGAGGACCGGAGCGTCCAGCGGCGAGGCCGGCAGCCGGTAGTAGAACGTGGTGACCGGATGCCAGGCCGGCGGGGTCAGCCCGGGTGCCAGCGTGGCCGCAGTGGTGCCGTCGGTCGCGATGACGACCGCTCTGGCCCGGATCTGCTCGCCAGTGTTCGTCCGTACCCCGGATTCCCTGACCTCGGTAACCTCGGTTCCGGTACGCACGGCGCCGGCCGGCAGGCCGTCCGCGAGCAGGGTGGGTAGCATCTGCATGCCGCCGTCGGGCAGCGCTCCGCCGCCGCGCAGGAAGCAACGCCAGATGAGGTGGAACAATCGGGCCGGGGTGTCCAGGGACGGGTCGAGGAACACCCCAGCCAGAAAGGGCCGCAGCACCTCGGTGAGGGTAGCCTGACCGACCCGCCCGCGCAGGTCCTGCCGCGTGGTGACGGCCGGGTCCGTCGCGCGGATCACCTCGTCCGGCGCGAGCATGTCCCGCAGCGACAACGCGGCCAGCGCCAGGCTGTCGCCGGGGCGACCGCGCAGGAAGCCTGCGGTCCCGGCCGCGGCCCGGCGTCCGTGCCATGGAGCGGCCAGGCAGGTCCGGCCGCCGGGCGTCATGGCCAGCACCCCGCGCAGGAACGGCCGCAGCCGCAGCGCGCTCAGGTCCACCTGCCGACGCAGCTCGGGATAGCCGGGCAGCACTACCTGGAACCCGCGGTCCAGGAGAAAGCCATCCCGGCGGTCGGTGCGGACCCGGCCGCCTACCTGGTCACCGGCTTCGCAGACGATGACGGTCAGGCCGGCCCGGTGCACGTTAACGGCTGCGCTCAGCCCGGCTAGGCCACCGCCCACCACGACGACATCGGCCTGGGACGTCACGAGGACCTCGCACCGACCCGGGACGTCCGGGCACTCACCCTGGTCAGCAGGTTCATAAGGCCAGGCCGAAGCAGCCGGACGAGCTCGGCCGGCCGCAGCTGGATGCATACCCCGCCGCGGGTGCTAGTGCCGAAGGTCAGGCCCCGGTCAGCCGCCGACACCCTGGGCCCTAGGGCCTTCCACGCCTTGCACGGCCTGGATGCCGTGACAGCCCGGATGTTCCGCCGGTCGAACCGGAACGCAAACACCCGCGGCCTGCCTGAGGGCAGCCAGGATTCAGGTCGCCTGCTCATCAGCATCGGTCCCGCCTTCCTGATGTCGATATCCGGCGCCACGTCGCGGCTGGACTCCCCCCGGGAGCTGGAGCAAATCCCGGCCAGGCCGAGAGCTGCACTTCCGAGATCGAACTGGCCTGAGGGCTCGAGGCTGGCTCTTCCGGTAGGTGCGGCCGGCGCAGTACTAGCCAAGTCCATAACTGCTAAGCGACCGGGGAGTCGTCGCCCGGGGCCAGCTGGGCCTGGCGGGCTGAGCCGACCGCCTCGTGTTCCTCGCCCGTTACCGCGTGCCTGTCCCCGTAATGGCCGTTGCCATGGTGGCCGTGCCCGTAGGCCTCGACGGGGATGGTCTCGGCGAAGGCGCGGTTGGCGACCGCCCTGGCCTTGCCGAGCACACCGCGCGCGGACGGCGCTGGCACGCCGTTGCCGTCCTCGGAGCCGGCCGCTGGCAGCAGCGCGGGCACCGGCTTGGCCTCGAGCACCGCCCGCCGCTCCTCGTTGACCGGCTTGTGCACCTCGGTGAACTCGCCGTTGGGCAGCTGCCTGATGATGCCCGTCTCGTAGCCGTGCAGCAGCTCCTCCCGGTCCTTGCGCTGCAGGCTCAGGCAGACGCGTCTGGTGATGACATAGGCGAGCACTGGCCCGACGAACACCAGGACCCGCGCGATCCAGGTGATCGTGTACAGCGGGATGTGCAGCTTGTCGGCGATCACGTCGTTGGCGCCCTCGGTCCACAGCACGCCGTAGAACGTCATCGCGGCCACGCCGGTAGCAGTCCGTACCGGCGCGTTCCGCGGCCGGTCGTTGACGTGGTGGAACGACTTGTCCCCTGTGGCCCATCGTTCGAAGAACGGCCAGATCGCCGCCCCGCCCAGGACAATGGTCAGCGGCAGGACGAACGGGATCAGCGCGCTGAACGTGACGGTATGCCCCAGGAAATTGACCTCCCAGGCCGGCATGATCCGCAAAGAGCCTTCGAGCAGGCCCATGTAGAAGTCGGGCTGGGACGCGGACGAGATGGCCACCGGCGAATAGGGCCCGTACAGCCAGACCGGGTTGATCTGGGCAAAGGTGGCCAGCAGGGCCAGCGACGCAAAGATGAAGAAGAACCACGCCGTGCCCTTGGCGATGAAGTAGGGAAAGAACGGCTGGCCGACCACGTTCCGCTCGGTATTCCCCTTGCCCGACATCTGCGTGTGCTTCTGGTGAACCATGATGAACAGGTGCGCAGCGATCAGGGCCAGCAGGATGCCCGGGATCAGCAGCACATGGAGGATGTACATCCTCGGCACGATGTCGTGCCCGGGAAACGGCCCGCCGAACAGGAAGAACGCCAGGTAGGTGCCGACAATAGGGATGCCCTGCAGGATGCCCTCGAAGACCCGCAGCCCGGCCCCTGACAGCTGGTCGTCCGGCAGCGAGTAGCCGAACAGGCCCTCGAGCAGGCCCAGCGTGAACAGCCCGATCCCGATCAGCCAGTTGACCTCGCGCGGCTTGCGGTAGGCGCCGGTGAAGAAGATCCGCAGCATGTGGAGGATGAGCGAGGCCATGAACAGGTCGGCGGCCCAGTGGTGGATCTGCCTGATCAGCAGCCCGCCGCGGACGTCGAAGCTGATCCGCAAGGTCGACTGATACGCCTCGCTCATCTTGATGCCGTGGAGCTTGACGTACGAGCCGTGGTAGGTCACCTCGGTCATCGACGGCACGAAGAACAGCGACAGG
>DAIOWL010000260.1:0-8537 GCA_036758545.1 Streptosporangiaceae bacterium
CAGCTGTCCTGCGGCACCACCTGGCACGCGGCCGGCCTGGTCGGCCAGCTGCGCGCCTCGGAGAACGGCACCCGGCTGGTGCAGTACTCCTGCGAGCTGTACGAGCGGCTGGAAGCAGAGACCGGCCTGGGCACCGGCTTCCGGCGCTGCGGCGGCGTCACCGTCGCCCGCACCAAAGACCGCATGACCCAGCTGAAAAGGACCGCCGCCACCGCCGAGGCCTACCAGCTCGACTGCGAGCTGATCAGCCCGGCCCGGGCCCGCGAGCTCTACCCGATCCTGCGCGACGACGACCTCCAAGGCGCGATCTGGCTGCCCGGCGACGGCCGCGCCAACCCGACCGACCTGACCGCCGCGCTGGCCCGCGGTGCCCGCGACAAGGGCGTCGCGATCTCCGAGCACACCCGCGTCACCGGCATCCTCACCAGGAACAGCACCGTCACCGGCGTCCGCACCAGCCAGGGGGACGTCGAGGCGGAGATCGTGGTCAACTGCGCCGGCCAGTGGGCCAAGGCGGTCGGCGCGCTGGCCGGGGTCACCGTGCCGCTGCACTCGGCCGAGCACTTCTACGTGGTCACCGAGCAGATCGACGGGGTCCACCGGGACTTCCCGATCCTGCGCGACCCGGACGGCTACACCTACATCAAGGAGGAGGTCGGCGGGCTGGTGGTCGGCGGCTTCGAGCCGGACGCCAAGCCGTGGGTCGCGCCCGACGCGCTGCCCTACCCGTTCGAGTTCAAGCTGCTCAAGGAGGACTGGGATCACTTCGCGATCCTCATGGACAGCGCCGTGCACCGGATCCCGGTGCTCGCCGAGACCGGGATCAAGATGTTCTACAACGGCCCGGAGAGCTTCACCCCGGACAACCAGTTCATCCTGGGCGAGGCCCCGGAGCTGCGGAACTTCTTCGTCGGGGCCGGCTTCAACTCGGTCGGCATCGCCTCGGCCGGCGGCGCCGGGCGGGCGCTCGCCGAGTGGATCACCGAGGGCGAGCCCAGCCTGGACCTGTCCGCCGTCGACATCCGGCGCTTCGCCGCCTTCAACGGCAACAACCAGTGGCTGCACGACCGGGTCAGCGAGGTCCTCGGCCTGCACTACGCGGTCCCGTGGCCGAACCGCGAGCTGACCAGCGCCCGGCCGTTCCGCCGCTCACCCGCGTATCACCTGCTCAAGCAGGCCAACGCGGGCTTCGGCAGCAAGATGGGCTGGGAGCGGGCCAACTTCTTCGCCCCGCCCGGGCACAGCCCGGACATCGAGTACGGCTGGGGCCAGCAGAACTGGCAGCCCTGGTCGAACGCGGAGCAGCGCGCGGCCCGCACCGCGGTCGCCCTGTTCGACCAGACCAGCTTCTCCAAGTACCTTCTCACCGGTCCGGACGCCGAACGCGCGCTGCAGTGGCTGTGCACCGCCGACGTCGCGGTCCCGCCGGGCCGGACCGTCTACACCGGGATGCTGAACGCGCACGGCACCTACGAGGCCGACATCACCGTCACCCGGCTCTCGGCCGAGGAGTTCTTGCTGGTCAGCAGCTCCGCGAGCACCGAACGCGACCAGGACCACATCACCAGGCGGATGCCCGCCGGGCTGCACGCGTCGCTGGTCGACGTGACCTCGCAGTACGCCGTTTACGGGGTCATGGGGCCCCGGTCGCGCGACCTGCTGGGCAGGCTCTCCCGCGCTGACCTTGGCGATGAGCCATTCCCGTTCGGCACTAGTCAGCTGATCGACCTCGGCTACGCCACGGTCCGCGCCACCCGGATCACCTACGTCGGCGAGCTCGGCTGGGAGCTGTACGTGCCGGCCGAGTTCGCCGTCGGCGCCTACGAGGACCTGGTCGCCGCGGGCGACGGTCTCGGCCTGGTCAACGCCGGCTACTACGCGATCGAGTCGCTGCGGCTGGAGAAGGCGTACCGCGCCTTCGGCCGCGAGCTGACCCCGGACTACAACCCGGTCGAGGCCGGCCTGCTGTTCGCCTGCAAGCTGAAGACCGGCATCGGCTTCCTCGGCCGGGAGGCGGTCGAGCGGGCCCGGGCGGCCGGCCCGCGCCGCCGCCTGGTCTCCCTGGTGGTGGCCGATCCCGAGGCCATGATCTGGGGTGGCGAGCTTGTCCTGCGGGACGGCGTCGCCGTCGGGCAGGTCACCTCGGGCGCCTGGGGCGAGACGCTGGGCGGCTGCGTCGCCCTGGCCTACGTCCGCCATCCGGCCGGTGAGGTGCTCACCCCCGACCTGGTCCGGGCGGGGGAGTACCAGGTGAACGTCGGCGGCCGGCTCTACCCGGCCGCGGTGAGCCTGCGTCCCCCGTTCGACCCCGCGGGCGACCGGGTCCGGGGCCGCTACGAACCCTAGACCCGCACGAAGCGGTAACCGTGCGACCGGAAGAACCGGATGATGACCGGCAGCGCGGAGACGGTGGCCGGGTTCCCGATCGGCTGGTTGTGCATCAGCACGACGGGGTGGCGGAGCGCCCCGCCCTCCCGTTCGGCGAGCCGGATGATGCGATTGACCCAGTACGACGAACCCGAGCCGTCCGCCTTCCAGTCTTGCGTGTCGACCGACCACAGCCACACGCTCATCCGGCGCTGCTGCGCCAGCCTCAGCGCGGTCGCGTCGTAGTTGCCGTATGGCGGCCGGTAGGCGCAGGCCTTCACGTGGGCCACGGCCTTCAGCTTCGCGTTCATCCGGTCGATCTCGCGGGCCTGGCTCGCCGCCGAGAGCAGGTTCATGTTCGGGTGATCCCAGGTATGGTCACCCATCGCGTAGCCGGCCTTGACCTCTTTCCGGACCAGCGCGGGCCGGGCCGCCACGTTCACGCCGATGTTGAAGAAGGTCGCGGGTACCCGGTAGCGCGCCAGCACCTTCAAGACGGCCGCCGTGGTCCGGCCCGGCCCGTCGTCGAACGTCAGCGCCACCGTCTTGCCGCGGCCCGGCGCGTAGAAATGCGCGCCATAGGACGCCCGGGGACAACTGCGAGCGGCCCTGGCCAATTGCCTTACCCCGCCGGCCGCCGCGGCCGCAGGCCGGGAAAGTCCACTCAGAACGGCTACTACTATGACAACTGCGCAAGCAAGAACGGTGCCAGCCCGACGCGAGCTCATAGCCCTCCCTAGATAGTTATTATGCGTAGTCCGCGCCATTTCCGCTAGAGTCTCTGGCCCGCCGCGGGGTAATCCGTCGTTTTCGGGCGAATGGTCCGCCGTCCTTTCCGGTGTCCCGGTAAACACCGGTGACCGAATCTGGCTGATGTCGGTAATTGTCCCGGCGGCCCGGTCACGAGCTCGGCCAGCAGCGAGCCGACCGCGCGCTCGGTTTACTCGCGCGGGTCCCAGCCGCGCATCCCGACCAGCGCGGCCTCGCGCAGCTCGGTCATCCGGCCCCGCCTCCCGATCGCCTTTGTCGCCGGCTCCGCGCGGACATAACCGGCATTTCAGGCAAAAAGGTCAGGCTCACCTGGCCAGCGAACCGATATCGAACCACATCCCGAACGTGCGGGCGGGCGGCTCGTTCCCGAAACCGAACTCAGGTCACATTGGCACCATCCGCATCACGATCGGGGTGCGCCGGCGCATCTGGAACGCCATGAAACCCCGGATCCGCCGCGTTCAAACGCCGTGAAACCCCGGATCGAGTGCGTCGGCGTACGCACAACTGCCCATAACGGGCGATTACGCTGGAAGGTGCCGATCGCGGTTCTCGGCCAGCCTCCCGGGCGGGCCATGGTCGTTTCACGGAGGTGATGGTGCGTCCCGTCCGCATCCCGCGCCTTCCGCGTCTCCCCCGGGCCGCCGCCAGGACCGCCACGGCCGCTGCGGTCATGGCCGTCATCGCGATCCTGACCGCCTGCTCAGGCCCGGCGCCGTCTAACGCCGCGCTCGCCAAGGTCCCGGCCGCGAAGGCCCCGCCCGCCACTTACTACCTCGCCTTGGGCGACTCGCTGGCCCAGGGCGTCCAGCCCAACGCGTCCGGCGTCAGCGTGATGACCAGGGACGGCTATCCCGACCAGGTCTACGCGGCCCTTCGCGCCAGCCGCCCCGGGCTGAAGCTGGTCAAGCTGGGCTGCCCGGGCGAGACCACCACCAGCATGATCAACGGCGGGATATGCCGCTACCGGGGCGGGTCGCAGCTGGCCACGGCGGTCGCTTTCCTGCAGGCCCACCGCGGCCGGGTGCTCCTGGTCACCCTGGACATCGGCGCCAACGACCCCGAACACTGCGGCGGCCAGCCCGGCCTCGGCCAGCTCGCCAAGTGCGCGGTCACGGACATCCCCGGCGCCGTCGACAACCTCGGCACGATTATGGCGCGGCTGAAGGCGGCCGCCGGACCGGGCGTCCGCATCGTCGGGATGAACTACTACCTGCCCGCGCTGGCCGAATGGCGCAGCGGCCTGCCCGGGCGCGTGGTCGCCTGGACCGCGGAGAAGCTGGCCGCCACGTACAACGCCATGCTGGGCCGGGTCTACGCCAGGTCCGGCGCGCGGGTCGCGAACGTGTTCGGCGCGTTCGAGACCGCCGACTTCACCCGGCCGGCGGGAACAAGCGTCCCGCGCAACGTCACCCGGCTGTGCCAGTGGACCTGGGAGTGCGCGGCTCCGCCCCGCGGACCCAACCAGCACGCCAACCAGGCCGGCTACCAGGTCATCGCCCGGACGTTCCTGCAAGCCTCCGGCCTGAGCTGACCTCGCGCGCCTGCGAGCCGTAGGCAGAAGGCCAGGCACAGCTGTACCAAGGAAAAGGCAAAACCTTAATACCGAACGAGCGGGTTTCACGCCTCGGTATCCCCTGGCTGCCACCACGACGCCGAACCATTCAGCTGGTTTTTCGCAGCCCAGGAATTCCTGCGGCTCATGCGTATTCCTGATCACCCTGGTTTCCCGCTCCTGAGGGGTCTACCTGCACTTTTGGTGCCCAGCCAATGCCGCCGCTCCCGGGCCCGGAAAATGTCAGACCCGGTCGTTAAAGTGGAAGTAGTTCGCGGCCTGCGGGAAGGAACATGCTATGTCATCGGTCATTATCGCACTGGTGGTCGGGGTATTCGCCGGGGCGCTCGTGCTCTGGCTGGCCACCCGGGGCCAGGGGAACCCGGCGGTCCTGCAGTCCCAGGGCGAGATCAAGGCCAGGCTCGACGACACACTGACTCAGGTGCAGCGCCTCGGCGCGATCTTCGCGAACGCGGCGCAGCGGGGCCGGGCCGGCGAACTCGTGCTGGAGAACCTCCTGGAAGCGACGGGGATGGACCGGCACCGGGACTTCGAGCTCCAGGTCGCGACCGAGGGAGCCCGGCCCGACGTGGTGCTGAAGCTGCCGGGACGCGGCCGGCTCGTCATCGACGCCAAGTTCCCGCTCGACGACTTCCAGCGCGCCGCGACAGCGACCGGCGAGGACGAGCGGCGCAAGGCCCTCGCGGCCCACGCCAAGGCGGTCGCCGGGCACGTGAGCGCGCTCGCCAAGCGCGACTACCCGGGCAAGATCAAGGGCTCGATCGACTTCACCGTGTGCTTCGTGCCCGCCGAGGATCTGCTGGCCGCCGCCTACCGGGAGCACCCGGGCCTGTTCTACGACGCGGTCCGCGACCGGGTGCTGATCGCGACGCCGGCCACGCTCATGGCCCTGCTCTGGGGCGTCGCCTACGGCTGGCAGCAGGATGCCCGGGCCCGGCAGGCGCAGCAGGTCGGGGATATCGCCGCCGACCTGCATCAGCGATTCGCGCTGACCATGCGGCACCTGCAGAAGACCGGCCGCTCGCTGAGCACGGCGGTCAACTCCTACAACGCGCTCGTCGGCTCACTCGAGAGCCGGGTGCTCCCGCAGCTCAGGAAGCTTGAAGAGCTCGGCATCGTGGCGCACGGGACACAGGTGCCGCAGGCTCAGACGGTCGAGGCGCAGCCCCGGCCCGTGCCCTCCGCCCCCGATCCGTTGGAGGGCGCCGAGCCTTGACACGTGCGTCCCGCACGTCGCCTGGCCGGCCGGGGACAGGGAAAGCCGAACGGGCGTGGTGGCGTGGATTAAACGCGTATTCGGGGGCAAGAGAGCAGGTAGCGCCTCAGGCGGGCACGGGTCACGCGGGCGGACGCGGCCGGGCCGCGCGATCTTGACACTCCTGCCCCGGGCGACGCAGGGTAGTTAGGTCACGAAACGATATATCTGCGGAGGTCCGGTATGGCTACAGGTACGACAGTCAGCATCCTTCCGTGCGGGGCGATGACCGCGGACCTTACCTGGCTCTTGCTCGCGCCCGGCCGGGCGATCCGCAACCGGCAGAACAAGCACCTGCCGGCCGAATGGGTCGACGTGCCGACCCACTGCGTGCTGGTAGACACCCCCGACGGCAAGCTGCTGTGGGACACCAGCTGCCCGCGTGACTGGGAGACCCGCTGGGCCCCGACCGGGCTGCAGGACTTCTTCCCGTACGACAAGGTGTCCGACGACGAGTACCTGGACTCGCGGCTGAAGCAGGTCGGCGTCGCGCCCGGCGACATCGACTACGTCGTCCTGTCCCACCTGCACTTCGACCACGCCGGCAACGTCCAGGCGTTCAAGGAGACGAACGCGCGCCTGGTCTGCAGCGCCAAGGAGAAGGAGTGGGCCTTCGGCTTCGACGGCCCGTTCAACGGCGCCCATCTCAAGGCCGACTACCAGGGGCTCGACTTCGAGACGGTGGACGGCGACGCCGAGTTCCTCCCCGGGGTCAGCTTCATCCAGACCCCCGGCCATACTCCCGGCAGCATGTCGATGCGGGTCGACCTGCCCGACACCGGCACGATGATCTTCACGGCGGACGCGGTCTACATGGGCGCGAGCTACGGCCCGCCCGCGGTACCCGCCGCGATCGTCAACAACCTGGAGCAGTTCTACACGAGCGTGGAGAAGCTGCGCGGCATCGCGACCGAGGCGAACGCGACCGTGGTGTTCGGGCACGACCCGGACCAGATCAAGGAGCTGCGCACCGCGCCGGAGGGGAGCTACCGGTGACCGGGGAGCTCGGGACCGACCTGACCGAGGAGACCATCTTCACCTGGGGCGCGCCGCCGCTGAAGTTCGGCGCCGGAGCGGTCGACGAGATCGGCTTCGAGATGGCCCAGTTCGGGGCCAGACGGGTACTCATCCTGACCGATCCCGCGATCAACGCGCTCGGCATCCCGGCGCGCATCGCCGAGTCGCTGACCAAGCACGGGATCACCTCGGAGATCTTCGACGGGGTGCACGTCGAGCCCACCGACGACAGCATGGACAAGGCGGCGGGCTACGCCCGCGAGCAGGGCCCGTGGGACGGATTCGTCGCGGTGGGCGGCGGCTCGTCGATCGACACGGCCAAGGCGGTCAACCTGCTGACCACCGACGGCGGCTCGCTGATGGATTATCTCAACAAGCCCATCGGCGCAGGCCAGGCCCCCAAACAGCAGCTCAAGCCGCTGATCGCGGTCCCGACCACGGCCGGCACCGGCTCGGAGAGCACCGCGATGTGCGTGCTCGACGTGCTGTCCATGCGGGTCAAGACCGGCATCAGCCACTGGCGGCTGCGCCCCACCCTGGCCGTGATCGACCCGCTGCTCTCGCTGACCATCCCGCCCGAGGTCACCGCCTCGGCCGGGATGGACATCGTCTGCCACGCCCTGGAGTCCTACACCGCCCGCTGGTACACCACGTTCGACCGCAAGCAGCCCGAACAGCGCGTCACCTACTGCGGCTCCAACCCGGTCTCCGACCTGTGGTGCGAGAAGGCGCTCACGCTGCTCGCCGGGTCGTTCCGCACGGCCTTCCGGCACGGCGATGACCTGGAGGCGCGGAGCAACATGATGCTGGCCGCGACGTTCGCCGGCATGGGGTTCGGCAACTCCGGGGTGCACATCCCGCACGCCAACGCCTACCCGATCGCGGGCATGGTCAAGGACTACCGGCCGCCGAACTACCCGCAGGACGAGCCGATGGTGCCGCACGGGATGTCGGTCTCGCTGACCGCCCCGGAGGCGTTCCGGTTCAGCTTCCCCAGCGCGCCAGAGCGCCACCTGGCCGCCGCCGCGATGCTGGCCCCGGACAAGGACAAGCTGAACGACGCGAGCGAGCAGCTTCCGTCCGTCGTGGTGGACCTGATGCGCGACATCGAGATACCGAACGGCATCGGCGCGGTCGGCTACACCGAAGCGGACATCCCCGACCTGGTGCCCGGGACGATGAAGCAGCAGCGGCTGCTGGCCACCTGCCCGCGCCCGGTCGACGAAGAGGACATCGCGGGAATCTTCGCCCGGTCGATAGAGAACTGGTGATCCTGGTGCCGCTGTACGACTACTGCTGCCCGCAGGGGCACGTCTTCGAGCAGATGGCCACGATCGCGGCCCGCGCCCGGCAGGCCTGCCCGGCCTGCGGGCAGGTCGGTGACAAGATCCCGTCCCGGATCACGCTGGGCGGCCGGGCCGATCCCGGGCCGTCGAAGGAACAGATGCCGCAGACCTGGCGCGGCACCTACGAGGGGAACCCCGAGTACGTGGGCCAGCTGCGCCGGCAGTGGAGCGCCCGGCAGAAGCTCGAGGAGAAGTACCCCGAACT
>DAIOWL010000261.1:0-8488 GCA_036758545.1 Streptosporangiaceae bacterium
GCGGCGTACACGCGCTCGGCCATCGGGGTCGACTGCAGGCTGGCGGTCCGGCAGCGCGTCGTGATATCCAGGGTGTAACCGCGCTGTTCCAGCTCGGCGCGCATCGCCGGGTCGGTCTCGTGCACCCAGGCGGCGAAGCGGGTGATGCCAGCCGCGGCGTACACGGCCTCCATGGCGTCCAGGGCATCGGAGCGTTCACCCGGGCCCAGATCGCGCTCGAGGAGAGCGTTGTTGTAGACGGCCCGCTCGGGCTCGTGCGGAAACACGGCGGCGGCCACGCCGGGGAGGCGCTTCACCGCCGCGCCGACCGCCCCGCGCGCGTACGCTTCCCAGGACGCGAGCAGGGTGTCGCTGCCGCGCAGGTAGAGTCCGGCGTCTGTGGGCCTGCTCATGGGAGGTCTCCTGACTGGTCAGGCATCGGGCTGACACCTAGAGAGTCCGGCGTGAAGCGGTCGCGTTACCGTGTAACGTCTCGGTGCGCGCAAAGACCCTCCGATGTGAGGCTCACAATCACGACAGATCCGCAAGATGTGAGGGGGTACTCCTCGCCCGACCCCGGTGAAGGCGAGCTGCTTAGGCGCCTGCGGGCCGGCGACGAGGAGGCGTTCGCGTGCCTGGTCGATCGCCATCACGCGGCGATGGTCCGGTTCGCCCGCGGCTACGTGCGCAGCCCGGCGGTCGCCGAGGAGGTCGCGCAGGACGCGTGGCTGGGGCTGCTTCGCGGCCTCGACAAGTTCGAAGGCCGGTCGTCGCTGCGCACCTGGCTGTTCCGCATCGTGGCCAACCGGGCGATCAGCGCCGGGCTGCACGAGCGGCAGCACCTGCCGGTCGACGACAGCGAGCTGGAGGACGACGGCGGCCGGTTCAGCCAGGACGGGTGGTGGGCCACTCCCCCGGTCCACTGGGCCGACGAGGCCGTCGACCGAATGGTCGCGCCGGAGCTGGCGGCCCGGGTGCGCCAGCTCGTGGACGAGCTGCCCCCCGCGCAGCGACAGGTCGTCACGCTCCGCGATGTGGAGGGGCTGCCGAGCGCGGACGTCTGCGGCGTCCTCGGCATCAGTGAAGGGAACCAGCGCGTACTGCTGCACCGGGCCCGCGCCCGGATCCGGCAGCACCTCGAGCAGGAGGCGGTGTGGTGACAACCCGAGACGCCAGGCCCGACGCGCACGACATCACGTGCCGGCGGGCCGTGGCCCTGATGACGGATTACCTCGACGGAGTCCTCGGGCCGGAAGACCGGGCTCTTATGGAGGCTCATCTCGCCGAATGTGAGAGCTGCGCCGAGCACCTGCGGCAGATCCGCATCACGGTCGCGGTCACCGGCCGGATCCGCGAGGAGGACCTGGCCCCCGCTGCACGCGAGGACCTCATGGACCTATACCGCCGCTGGCGGCGCGACCGCCCGGCCAGCTGAAGGAGAAGGTCAGTCGTGAACGAAGAACTCGCGCTGCTCGACGCCACCGCCCAGGCCGAACTGGTTCGCACCGGCCAGGTCAGCGCCACCGAGCTCGTCACGGCGGCCATCGAGCGGATCGAGGCGCTGAACCCGGTGCTGAACGCCGTGGTCACGCCGGTCTTCGAGCGGGCGGCCGACCGGGCGGCCGAGCAGGCGCGAGCGGCTCCCGCGGGGCCCTTCGCCGGGGTGCCGTACCTGGTCAAGGACCTGGCCTGCGAGATGGAGGGGGTGCGCTTCACCGAAGGCTCCCGCTTCCTGGCCGGCAACGTGTCCGCGTTCGACTCCGAGCTCGTGCTGCGGCTGCGCCGGGCGGGCCTGGTCATCCTGGGCAAGACCAGCACGCCGGAGTTCGGCATGGCGCCCGCGTGCGAGCCGGTGCTGTTCGGCCCGGTCCGCAACCCCTGGGATACGGGCCGTTCCACCAGCGGGTCCAGCGGCGGCTCGGCGGCGGCGGTGGCGTCCGGCATGGTGCCGTTCGCGCACGGCAACGACCTGGGCGGCTCGCTGCGCTACCCCGCGTCCGCGTGCGGGCTGTTCGGCCTCAAGCCGACCCGGGCGCGCAACCCGCTCGGGCCCGAGTACGGTGACGTCGCCGCCGGAGGGGCGGTCGAGCACGCGCTGACCCGTTCGGTCCGGGACAGCGCCGCGCTGCTCGACGCCACGTCAGGACCCGACCTGGGCGACCCGTACTGGGCGCCGCCGCCGGACCGGCCGTTCCTGGCCGAGGTGGGCGCGGATCCCGGGCGGCTGCGGATCGGCTTCACCACCCGGACGCCCGAGGGCGACCTCGGCCATCCTGACTGCGTCGCGGCCGCCGAGCACGCCGCCCGGCTGTGCGCCTCGCTCGGCCACGACGTGATCCAGACGGACTGGCCGGACTTCACGCCCGAGGTCGGCGCGGCCATCGGCACGATGCTGAGCGCCGCGGCGGCGTGGATCATGCAGTACTGGATCCGGCACCTCAGCCGCGAGCCGGGCGCCGACGAGATCGAGCCGCTGAACCGGGCGCTGTGGCAGGCCGGCGAGCAGGTCACGGCGGCGCAGTGGCTGCTCGCCGTCGGGGACATCCAGCGCTTCGGCCGCCGGGTGGCCCGCTTCTTCACCGACTTCGACGCGTTCCTCACGCCGACGATGTCCGCCCCGCCGCTGCCGATCGGCCAGATGGTCTCGACGCCGGAGGACCCGTGGCGGTCGCTCCAGGTCAGCGGGCCGACGGTGCGTTACGCGGGCATCGTGGCCAACCTCACCGGCAACCCCGCGATGTCCGTCCCGCTCTGGTGGAACGACGAGGGCCTGCCGATCGGCGTGCACTTCCTCGGGCGCTTCGGTGACGAGGCCACGCTCATCCGGCTGGCCGCGCAGCTTGAGACGGCGCAGCCGTGGGCCGGGCGCCGGCCTGCTGTGCACGCGGTGACGATGAGGCCGTGGCGGTTATGGTCTAATCGTGACGGCGTGCGCAGCAGGTCAGGCAGCATTCTGAGATGGGTCTGCCGGTTCTGCGCGCGCGGCTGCTCGGTCCCATGGACCTGAGGTTCGGGGAACGGCAGCTCCCGCCGCTTGACTCCGGCCGGGCCGAATCCCTGCTCGCCTACCTGCTGCTCCACCGTGACGCTCCGCAGCCGCGTCAGCGCCTCGCGTTCCTGCTCTGGCCCGACTCGGCCGAGGGCCAGGCGCACACGAACCTGCGCAAGGTCCTGCACAACCTGCGCCGTGCCCTGCCGGACGCGGACCACCTGATCGAGGTCGGCCCGCGGACACTGCGGTGGCGCCCTGATGCGCCGCTGTGGCTGGATGTCGAGCAGTTCGAGCGGGCGGTGGCCACCGGGCAGCTCGAAGAAGCGGTCCAGCTGTACGTCGGCGAGCTGCTGGAGGGCCGCTACGACGAGTGGCTGACGGACGAACGTGAGCGGCTCGGCGGGCTTCACGCCGACGCGCTCGAGCGGCTCGCCCGCCAGCAGGAACACGACCGGCGCTGGCCGGAAGCCATCCGCTCCGCCGAGCGACTGGTCGCGCACGATCCGCTCCGTGAGGAGAGCCACCGGCTGCTGATACGGCTCTGCCAGGCGTCGGGAGACCGCGCCCGCGCCGTTCGCGCCTACCACGCCTGCGCCGCCACGCTGGAACGCGAGCTGGGCATCGCGCCAGCGGCTGGAACGCGCGCCATATACGAGTCGCTCATCGCCGTTCCGCTGACTTCAACCGGAACGATTGCACCGAGCACGTCGCCGTTCGTGGGACGTGCCGCTGAACAGGAGCAGCTGGCCGCCGTATGGAGCACGACGGTGTCCGGGCACGCTCAGCTGCTGCTCGTCACCGGTGAGGCGGGCGTCGGCAAGACACGGCTGGTCGACGAACTGCGCGCGCGGGCGGGCGCGGTCACGGCGGAGGCGCAGGCCTATCTCGCGGAGGGCCCGCTCGCGTACGGGCTCGCCGCAGGGTGGCTCCGCTCTCAGCCGGTCTCGGCGCGCCTGTCCCGGCTAGAGCGGCCGCAGCTCACCGAGCTCGCCCGGCTGCTACCCGAACTGGCCGGGCACGTGCCGCCACCCGAGCCGCTGCCCGAGGCGGAGCTGCGTTACCGGCTGTTCGGCGCGATCGCCCGCGCCCTGCTGGCCGCGGGGACGCCGCTGCTGCTAATCGCCGACGACGTGCAGTGGGCGGACCCGCAGTCACTCGGCCTGATCCACTACCTGATGCGTGTTTCTCCTTCGCCTCGGCTGCTCGTCGCGGCCACCGCCCGCCGGGAGGAACTCGACGAGGACCACCCGCTCACCGGCCTGACCACGGCCGTGGCGGCGCTCGGGCGCTTCAGCGAGATCGAGCTACGTCGGCTCGACCGCGAGGAGACGGCGCTGCTCGCCGAGCGCATTACGGGGGCGCCGCTTGACGCCCCCGGGCTCGAGCGCCTCTACGAGGACAGCGAGGGGAACCCGCTCTTCGTGGTCGAGGCACTGCAGCCGGACGCGCCGACGGCTGCGCCGAAGGTGCAGGCGGTGATCGCCGGGCGCCTGGCGCGCCTGTCCCGGCCGGCCGCCGAGCTGACCGGCGTGGCCGCGGCGATCGGGCGCGCGTTCACCGTCGATCTGCTGGCCACCGCCACCGAGATGGAGGAGCAGACGTTCATCGGTGCTCTGGACGAGGCGTGGCGCCGCGGGATCGTCCGCGCCCACGGTCCGAACTCCTATGACTTCAGCCATGGCCGGATCCGCGATGCCGCCTATGCCGCGCTCGGCCCGCCCCGCAGGCGCCAGGCACATCTAGCGGCCGCACGGGCCCTCGAACGCAGCGGGAACGCGGCACCGGTGGCGGTCGCGCTGCACTACGAGAACGCCGGCTCGACCGCGGAGGCGGTCCGCTGGCATGAGCGGGCGGCGGAGGCCGCTCAGTGGCTGCACGCCCACGCCGACGCGGTCCGCGCACTGGAGCGGGCGCTGGCGCTGTCCGAAGATCTGCCGGTAGGCCCGGATACGGCCCGGTTCCAGCTCCGGCTGCTTACCGCGCTGCCCGCCCCGCTCCTGTCCCTCGAGGGCTATGCATCCGGCCGGATGACCCAGGTGCACACGCGCGCCTTGCGGCTCGCGGGCCAGCTCGGCAGCGAAGCCGAGCCTCCGCTGATGTGGTCACTTGCGATGGCCGCCCTTACCCGCGGCGAGTGGGAGCCGGCCCGCGAGTTCGCCGAGCGGCTTCGGACCCGGGCCGAGCGAGACGATGATCAGGTCCTGTGGGTGGAAAGCGACTACCTGCAGGGCATAGCCGCTTACTGGCCCGGTCGGCTGACCGAGGCGCGGGGCTGGTTCGAGGCGGCGATGAGGCGCTTCGGGACCGAACGCCGCCAGGCGCACGTGCTGCGCTACGGGCAGGATCCGGAGTTGCTGGTGCGGCTGCGCCTGGCCCACACGCTCTGGCTGCTCGGTCACCCGGCCGAGGCCGACCGGCAGCGCGACCTAGCCCTGCAGGCCGCGAGCCAGTCGAGCCACGCCTACAGCCGCGCTGCCACCTGGGTCTGGGCGGCCCTCGTGGCCCTGGACCGCGGTGAGGTCGCGGAGTTCCGCCGTCACGCGCAGGCCCTCGCCGCCGACCCGGCCGACGAAGGTCCCGCTCAGGTCCGGCTGGCGGACGAGCTGTTCGCCGGCCACCTGGCCGTCCTCGAGGGCCGAACGGACTGGGGACTCTCGCGCATCCGGGCAGCACACGCGCAACTGGCCGAGGGCCAGGCGCCCGCACCCGGCCTGCCCGGCGTCGCCACCCGCCTGCTGCTCGAGAGCTACGCGACCGGCGGCCAGCCGGTGGCCGGGCTCGCGCTGGCCGACGAGACGCTCCGCCATCAGGAGCTGGGCATGGGCCGCGGCGCCGAGCTCTGGGAGGCCGAGATCAGGCGGATGCGCGCCACCTTCCTAGCCGCACTCGGCGCTCCCGCCGATCAGGTCGAGGCCGAACTCGACCGCGCGCTCGCGGTCGCGCGGCGGCAGCAGGCGCGAGCGTTCGAGCAGCGGATCCGGGAAACGCTCGCGGAACGCTCAGCAAGCCACGGTGGTGCTCGGTAGATGACCGAACGGAGGAGGAGCGATGAGCACCATCAGCACCACCGATCCAGCAGACGTTCTACGCGAGGGCTTCTCAGGCGAGGTGCTGCGGCCGACGCAGCCCGGCTATGAGGAGGCGCGCCGGGTCTTCAACAAGATGATCGACCGCCGTCCCGCCGTGATCGCGCGCTGCGCCAGCACAGCGGACGTCGTGGCCGCCGTCCACGCGGCCCGCGAGCAGGGGCTGGTGGTGGCGGTCCGCAGCGGCGGCCACAGCTTTCCCGGGTTCAGCACCTGTGACGACGGCGTGGTGATCGACCTGTGCGGACTCAAGGCGGTCACGGTGGACCCGCAGGCACGCACCGCGCGAGCCGGCGGGGGCGTGCTCTGGGGCGAATTCGACGCTGCCACTCAGGCGCACGGGCTTCATACTCCGGGCGGCCGGGTCACCACCACCGGGCTCGGCGGCTTCACGACCGGAGGCGGCTACGGCTGGACGTCATCGAAGTTCGGCCTGGCCTGCGACAACCTCATCTCTGCCGAGGTCGTCCTCGCCGACGGCCGGGTGGTGCGAGCCAGCGAGCACGAGCACGCCGACCTGTTCTGGGGCATCCGCGGCGGCGGCGGCAACTTCGGCATCGTCACCGAGTTCGAGTTCCGGTTGCACCCGCTCGGTCCGGGTGTGCTCGCCGGGCTGGCCATGTTCCCGGTCGGCCGGGCCCCAGAGGTCCTGCGGCGATGGCGCGACTGGGCCGACGCCGCGCCCGATGAGCTGTCGACCGGCTGCGCCGTGATCCTCGCGCCGCCCGAGGAATTCGTCCCGCCGGAGCTGCGCGGCCAGCCGGTACTCGGCATACCCGTGCTCTACGTCGGTGATCCGGAGGCAGGAGCGGCCGCGGTGCGGCCGCTCAGGGATCTTGGCCCCGCCGTCGACCACATCGGCCCGATGCCCTACACCGCCTTCCAGGCCGTCCTCGACCCGCTCTCGCCATGGGACCTCGGCGGCTTCTACGCCCGCGGGGAGTACCTGCCCGAACTCAGCGACGCGGCGATCGACATGTTTCTCGCCTATGCCGCCGACCTGGTCACACTCAGCCCGCCGTTCAGCCAGATGATCATCTTCCGGATCGGGCAGGGCGTGGCGGGTGTTCCCGGCGAAGCAACCGCGTTTTCCCACCGCGACGCCAACTACCTGTTCCATCCGATCTCCGCCTGGCCGGATCCCGCCGATGCCGAGCGGATGATCGCCGCTACCCGCGCGTTCGCGGCCGCCATGCAGCCATTCGGCACCGGCGCCTCGTATCTCAACTTCACCCACGAAGCCGACCGCGTCCGCGATGCCTACGGCGACGCCACGTACGCCCGCCTGGTGGCCCTCAAGGACACGTACGACCCGGCTAACCTGTTCCGGCTTAACCAGAACATCCGGCCTAGCAGCCCGGCCGGCTAACCGGTGATCGCTACGACCTCGAAGTTCCCGCGACCGACGGAGCGTTTGAGGGTGCGGACGACCTTGCGGTGGTCGTCGTAGGGCCCGAACACGTACAGCGGCTTGCCGTCCTTGCCGAACGAGATGACACCCGGCCCGGTCCATGAGCCCAGGTGCCCCGCTGCGGCGGCGAAGTCCGGATGCGGATCGAAGCCCAGGCTCCGCGCGTACTCCACCGAGCCCAGCACGATCTCGCGGGCCAGCTCGATAGGTGCCTTGACCGGATCGCCGCGATAGGTGGAAAAGTACGTGCGGACGAAACCGCGCAGGTCACGTTCGTCCATGGGTTCCGGGCCGAGGGCGTTCTTCACCCCGAGGCAGTAGGCGTCGACGAGATAGCCGCAGGCCGTGACCTTGCCGTATCTGACCCGGCGGGCGACCAGCACCGAGATCAGGCCTCCGCTTCCGCCGGCCGGGTCGTCGTCCAGCGGCCAGCCGGGATGATCGCCGATGTCCAGGCCGGTGCTCCACCCTGGACTGAGCCAGCAGCCGACCAGGACAGGCTCCGCCACCGCCTGCTCCTGGGCGGCCGCGGCACGGACAAGCTGGGTCGCCTCCGCGGGCCTGATCCCCAGGATGCGAGCGATCTCCTTGGGATTCCGTCCTTGCGTCCGCAACTCGCGTACGCGCTCGAGGTTCTCATCGGCCGACACATATCCGATCGTAGAACCGCTCAGGCGGCCGCGGGAACCAAAGCGGCACCCAGGATGGCGGGGCGGACGAACCGCGGGGCCTTCGGCAGCTCCGTGTGCTCCACCTGGGTAACGGTGAAGCCGGCGGCGCGGATGGAGTCGAGCGTGGGGCGGTTGCAGTCGCAGCACACGACCAGCCGGTTCAGCCAGTTCAGCCGGTCTTGCAGCCGGGCCGTGCCCGGATCACCGGAGCGCAGGTGCTCGATGAACAACAGCCGGCCGCCGGGGCGCAGCACCCGGCGCAACTCGCGCAGCGCCCGCGGCTGGTCGTCCACGCCGCACAGGACCAGCGTGGACACGGCCACGTCGAAGCTGTCGTCCCCGAACGGCA